>NZ_JAEPRP010000113.1:0-23607 GCF_016652895.1 Ensifer sp. SSB1 | reverse complement strand
GCTCTTGCGCTTCTACGACCTCGAAAGCGGACGCCTCCGCATCGACGGCCAGGATATTGCCGCAGTCACGCAGGACTCCCTGCGCGCGCAGGTGGGCATGGTCAGCCAGGACACCTCGCTGCTGCATCGCTCCATCCGCGACAACATCCTGTTCGGCCGGCCCGATGCCGGCGAGGAGCAACTGATCGCCGCAGCAAGCAAGGCTGAAGCCTATGACTTCATCCTCGGCCTGCAAGACCAGCGCGGTCGCAAGGGTTTCGACGCCCATGTCGGCGAGCGCGGCGTCAAGCTGTCCGGCGGTCAGCGTCAGCGTATCGCGATCGCGCGGGTGATGCTCAAGGACGCGCCGATCCTCGTCCTTGACGAAGCGACCTCGGCGCTCGATTCTGAGGTCGAGGCGGCGATTCAGTCCAATCTCGACCGTTTGATGCAAGGCAAGACGGTGCTGGCGATCGCCCATCGGCTCTCGACGATTGCCGCACTCGACCGGCTCGTGGTCATGGACAAGGGGCGGATCGTCGAGGAGGGAACGCATGCCGAGCTCGTCGCCCGCGGCGGGCTTTACGCCGGGCTCTGGTCACGCCAGTCGGGCGGATTTCTTGCCCGCGAAGAAGCGGCGGAGTAGGGCGGCTCGAGAGCACTTCAACGCCTGCTCGACCGGCCTGGATTAAGCCTAACTGGCGACCGTCAAGTCCTTGTGCCGATTGGCCGCGCTTTTCCCCGCGACAATCTGCCCACATCCCCTTGTCAAGGCTGGACATAATTTGCGATCAAGCATAGAACGCGCCGGATTGACGGGGAATCTGTGTGCCGTGCGTACGCAGAATTTTTTCGGATTCTGGTGCCGATGTCGTGTTTGCAGACGCAAGACGACGGGGGCGGCAGCACTATGAATTGGGCGTGGTTCCTTGACCTGGATCAAGTCTCAAGGGGCAGGAATTTCGCCGGGGGCGGATGCGGTTTCCGCAATAATTGCGTGAGAGGATGGTTTAGCCGTGAGCGAACACGACACTTCAAGCGAGGCCTTGGGCGAGCCCACTCGCCGCGATTTCCTTTATCTGGCTACCGGTATGGCAGGCGTCGTCGGCGCTGGTGCTGTCGCTTGGCCGTTCATCGACCAGATGCGTCCGGATGCATCGACGCTCGCGCTCGCCTCGATCGAGGTTGACGTTTCGAGCCTGCAGCCCGGAATGTCGCTGACGGCGAAATGGCGCGGCAAGCCGATCTTCATCCGCAACCGTACGGAGAAGGAAGTCGAAGAGGCAAAGGCCGTCAAGCTCGACGACCTGAAGGATCCGGTTGCGCGCAATGCCAACCTTCCAGCCGACGCACAGGCAAGCGACGTCGATCGCTCTGCCGGCGAAGGCAAGGAAAACTGGATCGTCATGATCGGTTCCTGCACTCATCTCGGCTGCGTGCCGCTTGGTCAGGCCGGTGACTTCGGTGGCTGGTTCTGTCCCTGCCACGGTTCGCACTACGACACGGCCGGCCGTATCCGTAAGGGTCCGGCGCCGGAGAACCTTCATGTGCCGACCTTCTCGTTCGTTTCCGACACAGTTATCAAGATCGGTTGAGGGGACTACTGATAATGAGTGCTGAACATTCAACCTACACGCCGACGACAGGCATTGAGAAATGGGTTGATTCCCGTCTGCCGTTGCCGCGTCTCGTTCATGATAGCTTCATCAGCTATCCGGTTCCCCGGAACCTGAACTACGCCTACACCTTCGGTGCCATGCTTTCGGTCATGCTGATCGTCCAGATCCTGACCGGCATCGTGCTGGCGATGCACTACGGTGCCGATACGTCCGTTGCCTTCAACTCCGTCGAAAAGATCATGCGCGACGTCAACCACGGTTGGCTGCTGCGCTACATGCACGCCAACGGCGCATCGTTCTTCTTCATCGCCGTCTACCTGCACATTGCCCGTGGTCTCTACTACGGCTCGTACAAGGCTCCGCGCGAAATCCTCTGGATCCTCGGCGTTGTCATCTACCTCCTGATGATGGCGACCGGTTTCATGGGCTACGTCCTGCCCTGGGGCCAGATGTCCTTCTGGGGCGCGACCGTTATCACCGGCTTCTTCACCGCATTCCCGTTGGTGGGTGAGTGGATCCAGCAGTTCCTGCTCGGCGGCTTCGCTGTCGACAACCCGACGCTGAACCGCTTCTTCTCGCTGCACTATCTGCTGCCCTTCATGATCGCCGGCGTCGTCGTCCTGCACATCTGGGCTCTGCACGTGACCGGCCAGACCAACCCGACCGGCGTTGAAGTCAAGTCCAAGACCGATACCGTTCCCTTCACGCCCTACGCGACGCTGAAGGATGCGCTTGGCGTCTCCGTCTTCCTGCTCGTCTACGCCTGGTTCGTCTTCTACATGCCGAACTTCCTTGGCCATCCGGACAACTACATTCCGGCTGACGCGCTGAAGACGCCGGCTCACATCGTTCCTGAATGGTACTACCTGCCGTTCTACGCGATGCTGCGCGCCATCACCTTCAACGTCGGCCCGATCGACTCCAAGCTCGGTGGCGTTCTGGTGATGTTCGGTTCGATCATCATCCTGTTCTTCCTGCCCTGGCTCGATACGTCCAAGGTCCGCTCGGCTGTCTACCGTCCGTGGTACAAGCTGTTCTTCTGGATCTTCGTCGTCAACGCCATCATGCTCGGCTGGCTCGGCTCGCGCCCTGCAGAAGGCCTCTACGTCGTGATGTCGCAGATCGGCACGCTGTACTACTTCGGCTTCTTCCTCGTCATCATGCCGGTTCTCGGCCTGATCGAGACGCCGAAGCGCATCCCGAACTCCATCACCGAAGCGGTGCTGGAAAAGCGGAATGCGAAGGCGCAGCCGGTAGCCGCGCGCGCCTGATCAGAACAGCGATTGATAAGGAACCCACAACAATGAAAAAGCTTGTTACAGGCATTCTGTCACTCGCTGTCGTCGCTGGTCTCGGTCTCGGTGCAGCTGTCGCCGAAGAGGCGAAGGGCGGCGAGGAGCATGGCGGCGGTACGCCTCACTATCCGATTCACAAGCCGGAGCAGCAGGAATGGAGCTTTGCCGGCCCGTTCGGTCACTATGACAAGGGCCAGCTTCAGCGCGGCCTGAAGGTCTACACCGAAGTCTGTTCGGCTTGCCACTCGATGAACCTGGTGGCCTTCCGTACGCTCGAAGGCCTCGGCTACTCGGAAGCGCAGGTAAAGGCGTTTGCGGCCAACTACGAAGTCCAGGACGGCCCGAACGCCGACGGTGAGATGTTCACCCGCAAGGCTCTGCCGTCCGACCACTTCCCGTCGCCTTACGCGAACAAGGAAGCGGCTGCTGCATCGAACAACGGTGCAGCCCCGCCGGACTTCTCGCTGATCGCCAAGGCACGTGGTATCGAGCGCGGCTTCCCGCAGTTCGTCTTCGACATGTTCTGGCCCTACCAGGAAGGCGGCCCGGACTACATCCACGCGCTGCTGACCGGCTACCAGGATCCGCCGCAGGGCGGCGAGGTCGCCGAAGGCACGCACTCCAACCCGTACTGCGCGAACGCCGCCGCTCTGGCGATGGCGCAGCCGATCTCCAACGACCAGGTTACCTACGACGACGGCACGCCGCAGACGGTCGACCAGTACGCCAAGGACGTCGGCGCATTCCTGATGTGGACCGCAGAGCCGCACCTCGAAGAGCGCAAGCGTACCGGCTTCATGGTCATGGTGTTCCTGCTGATCTTCACCGGCCTGGTCTATCTCACGAAGAAGTCGGTCTACGCCAACAAGGAACATTGATCGACCGCCGCTAAGCCGGATTGATCGAAATCCATAAAGAGGCCCCGGTTCGTCCGGGGCCTTTTTTGTTGCCTATTGCGTATCCGGCGGCGCCTGACGCCAAGCCAAAGACAACAACAAGGACGTGCTGCTTCATGGTGGTTCAAGCGTCTATGCGCGTCTATCGAAGCGCATCGGGCTGCATATCGCGCGCTCCTGCAACATCCCAGCGAGGGCAGATCGCCACAGCGTTCCCTAACGCGCGTGCGCCACCGCAACGGATCCAGGAGAGACTGTGCGACGGGCCTGGGATCTGTGCCCCAGCGGCTTCTATGCGTCGGAAGGGCCTGGTTTCCAGCCACCTGCAGCGGCCCATTGATCTGCACGTCGAATGATCTGCCACAGATGCTCCGACTTGCCCTCGGTGTAGGCCATCCGGTCATGACGATACCGCGCCGCTAGAGCACGCTTCAGTTCGGCATATGGGGCGTGTTCAAGGACGTGCGCGCGCATGTAGTCGCGAAACAACAGCGACCATTGCTCCTGCCAGCTTCCCAACCGTCGCATGTGGATGTGCGTGCGTTCGTCACCTGGCTGCTCACGGAAGTAGCGTTTCGTCCGATCGGCGTTCAACGGCCGCCACAGGTAGCCGATCGTCGCCATCTTTTCCGCGATGATTTCGATCAGTTCCAGATCGGCAACGGAAAGCTGGACATCGATGATTGGTTTGGCCGCCAGCCCCCGGATTGCAGTGGAACCGACATGGTCGATACGCAAGGCATGGTCTCCCAATGCGTGGCGGATCGCATTTGCCTTGATCGCAAACCTCTCCGGCCAATCAGGAGACCAGTCGAGAATTTCGACCGGCGATGCAGTGTGAGGCAGTTCAATCTTCATGACCGAAATCCATGACGTAGCGTCTCCAGTGTCAACATCTTTGGTTTGAGCACGCGGCTCACGCATTAAGCGCACATCCGCATATTGAGGTTGTAATTTTAATCGAAGAACACCTTGTCAGTTGCGTCTCTCCGTTTCTCAAGAGGTTGAAATCCGATGTTCATTTCATTCAGACGGCTGGTGCTGGCCGGTACGATCGGCCTTGCCCTTCTTCCCGGCATCGCCCAGGCCGAGAGCTATTCGACGCTTGCCAAGCAGGGCTATGCGATCGGCAAACTTGCTGGAGGTAAGTCCGGCGCCTGGGGATGGGTCGTCGCCAACACCGAGAAGAAGTTCTTTTGCCGGCTCAATGTCGCCTCGGCCTATGTCAACCAGAAGGAGATGGTGAGCTTCACGGCAAGCGGGCGAATGCTCAAGATCGACCGCGCGACCTATGACGCGGCGCTCGGCGGGCCGGACCCGAACAAGCCTTACTTGAAGGACCCTCAGGCTGGCCGCGTGAAGCCTGCCGACGTCGGCGGCTGCCAGCCGTTGCGTTGAACCGGTTCGGGCTGAGCGTGAGGGCCGGCGAGCCTGTTGGTCCCGTATGTTAGCTGCGCCCCGTTCCTGGCGTCTGCCAGCGGACAAACAGTCCTCCTGAGCATAGCGGAAGCGACCGGCCGCTTTTCTTCCCTGACGCGCTCGCAAACGACAACGGCCCCGTCGCAAGACGGGGCCGTTTGTTGTTCTGGACGCGAGTACCGCTTAGCTGAAGCGACCGGCTGCGTGGGCGAGCATCGTGTAGACCTTGCCAGTATCCGACGTCAGGTAGGTCTGGGTGATGCGCTTGTCCGGGTCGTTGCGGGCAACGTCGGCGAGCAGTTTTTCAAAGTCCGAGATATAGCGATCCACGGCGGTGCGGAACTCCGGCTCGCGATCGTACTTGCGCTTGATCTCGTCGAAGGTCTGCTGGCCTTTCAGCGTATAGAGCCGACGGGTGAAGACGTCGCGCTCGCCGCGCTGGTAACGGCGCCACA
Organism: Ensifer sp. SSB1; assembly: GCF_016652895.1. Taxonomy (NCBI): domain Bacteria; kingdom Pseudomonadati; phylum Pseudomonadota; class Alphaproteobacteria; order Hyphomicrobiales; family Rhizobiaceae; genus Ensifer; species Ensifer sp. SSB1. Next base: position 17,944 of record NZ_JAEPRP010000113.1, on the reverse strand, counting down.
GTTCGACCGAGGCATCGTGATCGATGGCACGGGCGATATCGACCGAGAGCGAGTTCAGCGACTCGACGACGTGGCGCGGATTGCGGCTATCGCCGGTGCGGGCTGCAGGCTGCGCTTCCGCCGGACGCTGCGGCGCAGGCGAGGGTGCCTCTTCACGCGACGCCGCGCGCAGCAGGTCACGCATCCAGCCACCACCCTCAGCAACCTCACTGGTCACCGCCTGCGACGGAGCAGGCTGGCGATCGGCTGGCTGTTCGATGCCGAGGCTGCCGCGCAGGGCCTGGGCCGGTTCCTGCCGGCGCGGCTGCTCGACCGCCTGCTGCACTGCAGGCTGCTGAGCGATCGGCTGCGGCTGCGGTGCCGGCTGCTGCTGGACGATTGGCTGCTGTTGAACAACAGGCTGTTGCTGCGCGACTGGCTGTTGCTGGACCAGACGAGAGACCGGAGCGGCGGCAGGCTGCTGACGCAGCGGCTGGGCGACCTCGAGCTGCGTCGAGGACTTGCCGATGATGTCGGACAGTTCCTGCAGCGCCTTGATCTGCTCGCCAACGGCGCGACGCATGACCGCTGCGTTTTCCTTGGCCTCTTCCGGCAGGTCGAATGCACCGCGCTTCAGTTCTTCGCGGGTCATGTCGAGCTCCTTGCGGATCTCGCCGGCCGAGCGACGGATTTCGTCGGTGGCGCCGCTGAAGCGTCCGATCGCTTCGTCGATTGCCACCCGAACCGCGTCGCGCAGTTGCCCTGCGACGCCGTCGGACTTCTTGCCGCTTTCCGTGAGCATGCGCTCGATGTCGGATACCGAGGCTGCGACGCTGCCACGCAGACGCGAGGCCACTTCCTTGGAGCGCTCCTCGGCGTTGGCAAAGGCGCCTTCGATCGATGCACCGGCATCTTCGCCGACCTTGGCAATCGCCTGGCGCAGCGCTTCAGAGGCGCCAAGCGCGCGACCCTCGACAGAGGTCAGCGTCTTGTTGACGTCGGCAAACGAGGTCTCGACACCGGAGCGAAGCGTATCGGCGATCTGGCGCGAACGCTCCTCAGCCCGGCTGAAGACCTGCTCGACCGAAGCGCCAGCTTCGTCGCCGGCCTGGGCGAGGGTGTTGCGCATCGCTTCTGCCGCTTCCACTGCACGCTGTTCAGCGCTGGTGAGCAGCCGGCCGACATCCGAGAAGGACTGCTGAATGCCGCTGCGCAGGTTGCCGGCAACGAGGCCCGAGCGCTCTTCGGCGCGCTGGAAGGCGCCGTCGACGAAGCCTTCGAGCGCACGCATCGTGCGTTCGATCTCTTCCGAACGCTGGACGAGGCCGACCGACAGGGTGCGCAACGCGTCCTGGCGTTCCTCGAGCGTGCTGACGAGGTTCGACTGGGCGGCCCCCAGCAGGTCCGACGCCTGGCCAAGCACCTTCGAATGGTCCTCGAAGCGGCCGACGATGCCGCCGATCTGCGAGAGCGTCGAGGCGGAGATGTCGGAGAGCTTGTCGACCTTGCCTTCGATGAGGCGGGTGGAAGTCGACAGCATGTCGGAAGCCTGGCGGGTCGATTCCGACACACGGGCGATCGTCGATTCCAGACGCTGGTCCATCTCGCCAAGGTTGTTGCTTGCCTGGTCGATGACCGTGGCGATCGCCGCATTGTTGTTGGCGAGTTGGTCGATCAGGCCCATCGCGGTCGACTGCAGACGGTTCTCGACCATCTTCATCGCCTTCGCCGTTTCCTCGGCGCGGTGCGAAATCGCGTTCAGCGTTTCACCGGTGCGCTCGGCAATGGCGTTGACCAGGGCGGCATTTTCCGCACGCAGGCGGTCAGCGCTTTCCTGGGTCACGGCGGCGATGCGTTCGGCTGCCTCGCGGCCCGTTGCGGCATACTGGTCGATGACTGGGCGAGCCTGCTCGTCGATGAGGCGCGACAGTTCGAGCGAACGGCCGGCGAGCATCGAGTTGAGTTCGCGGGTGCGGTCGTCGAGCGTGTTGCGGATCGCTTCGCCGCGAGCTTCCAGCGCCTTTTCGGTGTTGGCGAGGCCCTGGTGGATGTTGTCCGCATGGCTGGCGATCTGGCTGTGCGTCGCAGCAAGCCGTGCCGTTGCCGTATCGGCCGCGTCGGCGATCGAGCGGGCGAGATCGGCATGACGAGCCGCTGTGGCAGCAGCCTTCTGCTCGATCGTATTGGCGAGGTCCGCATGACGCGCGGCGGTTGCCGCTGCGGTCTGGTCGATCGTGTTGGCGAATTCGGCCTGACGGGCAGCGAGTGCCGACGCGAAATCGTCGCCAGCCCTGGAGAGGAGCTCGGCAGAGCGCGCCGCTTCCGCGTCGATTTCACGGGCAACGTCGCTGACGGCGCCGCGAAGGGTCGTCGCAAGGCCGGCAGCCTTGCCTGCGATGCGCGCCGCTTCGGCGTCGAATTCCTGGGCAACCTCGCCAACTGCACCACGGAGCGTGGTCGCGAGGCCTGCAGCGTTGCCTTCGATGCGGGCTGTTTCGGCGTCGAATTCCTGGGCGACATCGCCGACGGCGCCACGGAGCGTGGTCGCAAGGCCGGCAGCCTTGCCTTCGATGCGGGCTGCTTCGGCGTCGAACTCGTGGGCGACATCGCCGACAGCGCCGCGAAGAGTGGTCACGAGGCCGGCAGCCTTGTCTTCCATGCGGAGGGCTTCGGCGTCGAACTCCTGAGCCACGTCGCCAACCGCGCTGCGCAGGTTGCTGACGAGATCGGTCGTCTTGCCTTCGAGACGGGAGGCTTCCGCGTCGAGGTCCTGGGTTGCTTCGCTGACTGCGCCGCGCAGGCTGCTGACAAGACCGGCGGCCTTGCCTTCGATGGTGCGGTTGACGTTTTCAAGACCGATATTGAGGGCACGATCCATGGTGCCGAGACGCTCGGCGATGCGTTCCGCACCGGACTCGATGGCACCGGAGATGCGGCTTGCCGCGATTTCGCTCATGCGATCGATGTCGCCTGCGCGGTCGCCAAGGCTGTTGGCGATGCGCTGGCCGGCGCCATCAACGATCTCGTTGACGCTGCCGACGCTGTCGCGGACGCGCTCTTCGAGCGAGCTGAGGCTGACTTCGAGACGCAGGCCGGTATCGTCGACCAGCGCGTTGACGTCGTTGACGCTGCCGCGGATGCGATCCTGCAGAGCGCCGAGGCTGCTTTCGATGAGGGTGCCGGTGTCGCCGACAACCGAGCCGACGCTGCTGACGCTGCCACGGATCCGCTCTTCGAGGGTGCTGAGGCCGCCCTCGACGCGGGCAGCGGCATCGTCGACGACGGAGCCGACATTGGCTACGCTGCCACGGATGCGGTTTTCAAGCGCGCCGAGATTGCTTTCGATGCGGGCGCCGGTGTCGTCGACAACCGTGCCGACATTGCCGACGGTGTTGCGAATGCGGTCTTCGAGCACGCCGACGCGTGTTTCGATATGCATACCCGTTTCGTCGACGATCGAGCCGATGTTGCCAGCGCTTTCACGCATACGATCTTCGAGAGCGCCAAGGCTCGTCTCGATGCGCAGGCCGGTATCGTCGAGGCGGTCGTTGATGCCGTTGATCGACAGGTCCACGCGGTTGGTCAAGCTGTCGGCCGCCAGGCTGATCTGGTTGGCCGTTTCAGCCAGGCGCTCTGCAATGTGCCCGGTCGTCGAACGCATGCGCGCGTCGAGCGTTTCGCCGCTGCGGTCGATGACCCCGGCGAGTGCCGACTGGCGCTCTTCCAGCGACATTTCGAGCATGCTGGCGCTGGTGGCGAGCGTCGTGGCGATGGCGGTCGACTGGTCGGCCAGCATGCCTTCGAGCTGATCACGGCCCTGGCCGACGGCCAGGTTGATGGCGTTGATCCGGTCGTCGAGCGTGGCGCGGATCTCTTCGTGCGTCGACGACAGCGTATCGCGCAGATGTTCGGCACGGCCGCTCAGCGTCTGCTCGATCTCCGCTGCCTTGCCGGCGAGCGAAGCGGTCGCTTCGGTCGTACGCGCAGTCAGCGCATCGGCGATGTGCGCGCTGGTCTCGGTCAGCGTATCGGAGATCTTCCCAACGCGGCCGCTGAGATCCTCGGCAATGCGGGCGCTCGTCTGGGTGAGGGTATCGGAGATCAGGCTGACGCGGCCGCCCAGGTTTTCGGCGATCGTGTTGACGCTTTCGGAGAGCTTTTGCTCGATATCACCGACGCGGTCGGTCATGGTTTCGGCGACCGCCGTTGCGCGGAACGTCAGGCTGTCGGCCACGTCTTCGGCGTGACGGCTCAGCGTATTCGCCATCTCGTTGGCGCGCGACGACATCGTCGAGGTGATGGCGGCGGCGCGCTCGGCGAGAACGCCATCGAGCGCCGATGTCTGGGTCGTGAGGGCTTCGGAGATCGCCTCGCCACGTTCGGAGAGAACGCGCTCCAGCCGATCGGCCGTGCCGCTGACGGCGTTGTCGATGGAGTCCGCGCCCATGGACAAAATGGTCGAAAGCGCGAGCGTGCGCTCGGAGAGCGTATTGTCCAGGCGGTGCTGGCTTGCGGCAATCGCGCTGGTGATTTCGTCCGTCGAGCCGCTAAGCGTCTGTTCGATGCGGGCATGGGCGGCGTGCAGGCCATCGACGAAGGCTGCGGTGCGGGTATCGAGACCTTCCGTCAGGCGCTGTTCGCTGGTGGTGAGTGCGCTTGCAAGCGCGTCTGCGCGCTGGCCGAAGCCGTTTTCGATGCGGTCCTGCGCCTGGGAGAGGGCCCCCATGAGGCCGCTCGTCTTCTCGGAGAGCACGCTGTCGATACGGCTGTGGGCATCGCCGACCAGGTTGCCGAGCTCAGAGGTACGGCTGCTGATCGTCTCCTCGATGAAGTCCTGCGTCGCGCCGAGCGTGGCCGCCAGTGTCAGCGACTGGTCGGAGAGAGCGGAGCCGATCTTCTCGATGCTGCTGTCGAGCGCGCCGCCGATCGCTTCCGAACCGCCGGAGACGGTTTCATTGATGCGGTGCAGGCTTTCCATGAGCTTGGTGTCGAGCATGCTCGCGCGCTTGTCGAAGGCCGAGGCGAACTCGTGGAAGCGTTCGTCGAAGGCGGTAGCGAGCTGGCCAACCGTGGTCTGCAGTTTCTCTTCGAAGAAGCCGCCGCGCAGGTCGAGATCCATGATCGCATCGTCGGCGCTCGAACGCAGGCTCTGACGGAAGCTTGCGCCTTTCTCGTCGAGCGTGGCGTTGAGCGAGGCAAGTACGTGATCGAGGCCGCCGGTGATCGCCTGCTGGCCGACACTGAGGCTCTCGTTGAGGTCACGGGTGCGGGCGATCAGCGTCTCGTTGAGCTGGCGTGCACGGTCGTTAAGCGCCGCGTTCAGCCGTTCGGTGCTGGCGTCGAGCGAGGAGGCGCGAGTTTCGAACTGGCTGAGCAGGTCTTCGCCGCGCTTCGTCAGCGTGTCGCTCAATTGGTCAAGCCGCGTATCGAATTCGGTGCTAAGGCCAAGGCCGGCCGCGGTCAGGCCCGAAAGCAGCGTGTCCGTACGGGCCGACAGCATGCTGCCGATCGACTGGAGGGCGTTGTCGGATTTTTCGCTGAGGGCCGCGGCACGCGTGTCGATGAGGGACGCGAAGGCTTCGCCGGAAATCGCAATGCGCGAGGCGATGTCGTCGCTCGCCTGTTCCAGGTCGTCCTTGAGTTTGCCGTGGGCACCGGCGATTGCCGAGCGGATCCGCTCGGAGTGGCCGATGATCGCTTCACGCTCGAGGCCGAGTTCCTGCACCAGCGTGCGGACGCGCAGTTCGTTTTCGCTGTAGCTGCGTTCGAGCGCGTTGACTTCGGAATGGACCAGCGTCTCGAGTTCGGTGGCGCGTGCGATCGTGCGCTCGATGCCCTCGTTCATCGCCGAGACTTCGCGGCGAACGGCCTGACCGACGGTCATGACACGATCGGCGGCGGCGGTCTCGGGTTCGGCGAGGCGCAGGGCCACTTCAGCCATGGAGCGAGCCGCATTGCGCAGTTCCTGCGCGCGGGCGATCATGATGGCAAAGGAGAAGAAGAGCATGACCGGCAGCAGAATGCCGATCGCGACGCCGATGGCGCCAGGGGTCGCCGCCAGATCGCTCAGCGTGCGGATCTGCCAGATCTGGGGCCCATAGAGAAGGTTGGCAATGCCGAGGCCTGCGATGGCCCAGATGATCGACACCAGCGCGGCAACCCGGATCGCGGCGCGATTGGAGCGCACGTCGAGCGCACGCAGCATCGCAGCCGGCGAACGGCGACCATCGTCGTTGGCGGCGGAAAGGGAAGGGGATTTCGGCGCAGGTTCCGGGGCGAGCGTCTTGGCCGCTTCGGCAGCACGTGCCGCGCGGGTTGGCTCCGGTTGAGACTTTGCTCTTTTATTCTGATCGGGCGCTGGCGCCTGATTGCCGGGCTGAGACACATTTTCCTCCGGATCATCCAAGGAAGTCTTGTCGTTCGGGCTCGAGTTAAGCTCGTCAAAATCGATCTTCAGGGCCGCTTCCAAAGCCTGGAAGGCCTTCTCGTCGATTGACTCATTGCTCTTTTTCGTCGCCATGGGGATACGCCTCATTACCTTTTGCCAGCGACGAAGCTGCCAGCGCACGCGCAAAACGGGCGGGCCGGGCTTCTTCCTCGCGGGCTGTGACGGCAAGATACGCGCATTGGATCTACGCAATACCCTACTGATCACACACTGCATTGCCTCGACGGATAGTCACATTTGCGGCCGAAAGGGACCACGACTTGAGCTTATCCACCGGAACGGTTGCCATTTTCGCACGAAGGCACGTTCCTGAGCGTATCGTAGTGACACATTAGCCGGGTTCTTACAATTAAGAGCGCTCGGGCTTAATTAAAATCCTAATGAAATCTTAATACGATAGCCGGACCAAAGCCAGAAAATACAAGGAAATCAGATGGTTTAACGGCCGTTAACCATTTTCCCAGATTCCCGCCCATATTGCGCCCCGATTTAAGCCGATAGCAGCCCCGTACCCGCAAAGGATGCATGTCCGAAGAATACGGGTGTGCGTGTCGATGACAGGCGACACCGAAAACAAGACCAACATAGAATAAACAATAGGGAATTTGGCTCATGGCAGCCCTTAGAATTGCCTTCGAAGCTCCGGACAACCCGGGAAACTCTGCAGCGACCGGCAAGAAGCCGATCGACCTCGCTCACCTTGCAGCACAGACCATGGGTGACAAGGCGCTCGAAATCGAAGTCCTCCAACTCTTCGCGCGTCAGGCGCGCCAGGTGATGAAAGAGATGGTCGAAGGCGACCACACGCTTCGTACTCAGGCCGCCCACCGACTGAAGGGGGCTGCGCTTGCGGTTGGCGCCGTCGACGTCGCCCGCTTTGCCGGCGCGATCGAGCAGAACCCGGACGAAGCTTCGCTCTGCGAGGCTCTTTCGGCTGCTGTGCTCGAAGCCGAGCTGTTCATCTTGAAACTCTGCCGCTAATTCGCGGCCCTATCGGGCGGTGGCCGTCCACATTTCAAGATAAATGCCTCGCGCCCGCGGCGCGCGAGGCATGGAATGATGGCCGTTGTTGACTGACCGGCGGATTTGTTGGAAGAACTTCCACTGAATTTGCGCCCGAGCGGCGTGCGTTCTGAACAGGCTTTGCGCCTTGCCAGTCCCAGCAGTTCATTCCGGAAAGAAACATGACAAAACTTACGATCGTTGCCTTTGATGGCGCGCGCCATGAACTTGATGTCGAAAACGGCTCGACGGTCATGGAAAACGCCGTTCGCAATTCGGTTCCCGGCATCGAAGCCGAATGCGGCGGGGCCTGCGCCTGCGCGACCTGTCATGTCTATGTCGATGACGCCTGGGCGGCTGTCGTCGGCGCTCCGGAAGCGATGGAAGAAGACATGCTGGACTTTGCCTACGACGTCCGCCCGACATCGCGGCTTTCCTGTCAGATCAAGATGAGCGATGCCCTCGAGGGTCTCGTCGTGCATGTGCCGGAGCGTCAGGCTTAAGTCGCATCGCGATCTTTCAGCTTGCGCGTTCGGCATCGCGCTATGACGCAGCCGCCGCTACTCAAATTGAGCGTCTGGCCTCAGCGCTCCGCATCGGACTGCGCGGGCCGCTCTCCAATCCATAGCTTTGCACAAAAAAAGCGCCTCGCCGGTCGTTGGACAAGCGAGGCGAGGAGGGCGCATCGCTAACAGATGAGGGAGGGGACATCTGCAGCACCAAGACACGCCAGGAGAACCCATGCCGGCTCCGCTGTTCAGTTTTTTCTTTTTAATATTGAACAACGCCGCCTAAACTAAAGTAACGGCAATATTTAAGCTCTTCGCACAACTACTGCGCCGCGCTTAACCCGCTCATTCGGCGAGGGCTAGTCTTCATTCCGGCCCCTCGCTCCATGGTTTCAATATAGATGAGTCGGCGGCCGCCAGCCATCGTTATATTTCACCAATAAAATACTGTGGGTATTGCCGCTGAAATCGCGCAGGAGCCGACTATAGTCCGGCTCTTCTTCGGGGTCTGCGCGCCGCTACCTATTGTTGCGTTTTCTTCAGCGCTTCGAGCCGGTATTGCAAAAGCCGGATCATGCGTTTGTCGAAATTTGCGGCTTCCGTACGATCGAAACGCGCCTGATCCTTGTCGTGATCTTCGATCGCCGTGGCACTGACCCGCGCGACGCTTGCCTGCATGCGCTCGCAATCCGATTCCGGCTTCAGCGCCAGGAACATCTTCTCCATGCGCCGTGCGTGGTTGCGGGCGATTTCCGCATGCCGCTCCTCATGACGCTTGATATCGCTCGAAAGCGTATCCCAAACCAGAGCGAGGTCACGGCCCGCCTGACGGCGGTATTTCCAGCGCGGCAGTATGATACGGGTGCTGAGCGTTACGCGCGCCGAGCCAACCGCACAACGGCCGCCCCGGTTCACATAGGTGATCGAACCTCCGAACTTGATGCGGGTCGCGCCCGGGTGACGCGCGCCGGTGGATTTCATCATCGGGCCGCCGGTGGAGAGTGCCTTGTCGAGTTCCGCCGCAGTCCGTCCACCAATCGTGAAATAGGAAAAGCTCTTGTTGATCACGGTTTCTCCCGACGCGGCGCTGAGGGGAGCGGCGACCAGGAGAGCGAGGAGGGCGGCTTTGAACGGGACGCGTACTCGGGACATCAATGCGTGGTTCTCTTCAGTTGAACTTCGATCAAGCTTGGGGCATAGCCACGGTCGGCGCAACAGCAAATCGAGGGCTCTCGGCCGAATGCGGATCGTGAGGGAAAATGACTTACAATCCATTTCAGAAATTTAGCTGGAAGCTGGCGCATGGGCGCAGCCTGGAACTCGGGCCGCGTGGCGTTTTGATGGCGATCGTCAATGTTACCCCGGATTCTTTTTCCGATGGCGGGCGTTTCATCGATGCTGTTGCTGCGGCAACGCAGGGCGTGCGGTGCCTGCAGGAAGGCGCGCTGATCCTCGATATCGGCGGTGAATCCACGCGGCCGGACGCCGCTATGGTCAGTGCGGAGGAGGAGCAGGCGCGTATCCTGCCGGTGATCTCGGCGCTCAGCCGCGACACCGATGCTCTCATCTCCGTCGACACCTACCGGGCGTCGACGGCCCGGCTGGCGGTCGAAGCCGGCGCTCACATCGTCAATGACGTCCACGGTCTGCAGCGCGAGCCGGATATCGCAACCGTTGCCGCGGATACCGGGGCAGGGCTCTGCATCATGCATACCGGGCGCGGCAGGCAGAAGCTCCCCGACGTGATCGACGATCAGTTCCATTTTCTCGAACGCTCTCTCGAAATCGCCAGTACTGCGGGCGTGACGGGCGATCATGTCGTCCTGGACCCAGGCTTCGGCTTTGCCAAGGACACGGATGAAAACCTCGAACTCATGGCGCGCTTTGCCGAGCTGCACCGCTTCGAGCTTCCGTTCCTGGTGGGAACGTCCCGCAAGCGCTTCGTCGGGGCAGTGAGCGGACGCGAAGCGGCCGACCGGGATGTGGCAACGGCCGCGACCACCGCACTGCTGCGCGCCGCTGGAGCAGCGATTTTCCGGGTACACGATGTCGCAAACAGCAGGGATGCGCTGGCCATGGCCGATGCTATGCTCAGGGCCAGAACGGGATGAAAAGCGCACGCGGCCCTTGGCCCACATGCGACTGCCACTTACCAGAATCGATCACGCTGAACTCGGCACGCGACCGAAACCGGCGTGATCCCAGAAAAAGCCGACGGGACGGAGAAGCATGAGCCCGACTTACACCATCACTCTCAAGAATTGTGCATTCTTTGCGCGCCATGGCGTCTTCGACGAAGAAGAGCTCCTCGGGCAGCGCTTTTTCGTGGATGCCGAGCTCGAGGTCGAGCAGGGAACGGCGCTCGTCGACGATTCGATCGAGGACACCGTCCACTACGGCATCGCCTTTCAGGAGATCGAGCGTATCGTCACCGGGCGCCGGCGTTATCTGATCGAGGCGCTGGCGCTGGAAGTGGCCAAGACGCTCTGCGTGCGCTTTCCGCAGATCAAGCGCGCCAAGGTTTCGATCCGCAAGCCGAACGCGCCGGTGCCCGGCGTGCTCGACTATGTCGAAGTGACGGTCGAGCATGTCGTCTGAGGCGCGCTGGCGCGTCGCCTCTCTCGGTCTCGGCGGCAACCTCGGCGATCCGCGCAAGGCGATGGCCGAAGCGCTGCAGGCTCTCGATGCACGCGAAGACTGCGTCGTCGAGGCCGTGTCACGTCTCTACCGCACGCCACCCTGGGGCAAGACCGATCAGGCCTGGTTCTTCAATGCTTGCGCCCAGGTCAGGACAACCCTTGAGCCCGAAGCCCTGCTGGACACGTGCCTGGACATCGAGCGATCGATGAAGCGGGTCCGTGACGAGCGCTGGGGACCACGCACGCTTGATATCGACGTTCTGACCTATGAGGGCGTGGCCCAGACTGATACACGGCTGGAACTGCCGCATCCGAGAATGACGGACCGCGGTTTCGTGCTCATGCCGCTTGCCGACTTCGCTGCTGATTTGTTGGTGCGTGGACGTACGGTCGGCGACTGGTTGTGTGAGGCCGATATTGCAGGGATAGAGGTTGCAGATGGCGACATGACCTGGTGGCGCGCGGTATCCTGAGCGATCCCGCTCACCCGACAAGACCGTCGAAAACAACAAAGCCCCGGCAAATATTGCCGGGGCTTTGTTGTTTGACCATGCTTTGAATTTACTTGATCGAGCCGACGGCAATCGCATCGATCTGGCGATTGAGGCTGACGCCGATGACCGGGACCATCGTATCTTCGACCTTGACCGAAATGGTGATGTTCATCGTCTGGTCGTCCTGAAGCCGGGCGATCATAGCGCCGTTGAGCTTCTTGCGGTTGATGCCGACGACGACCTTGTCCTTGGCGACGTTGCCGGAAACGACATCAAGGCCCTTGCCTTCGGCGCCATCGAGAAACTTGCCGGTATAGCTGTTGCCCTTGCGGGTGATGAGTGCCGACATCGGCTGCTTGAACACGCCGACGCGGCAGAAGCCGTCGAGCTTGATGCCAGTGTCATCACCGGCCACCGATTCGCCCGAGAGATCGCAGGTGAACTTGGTGCCCTTGTACTTGCCGGCGACAATCTCGCCAGGGCCTTTCCATTGGCCGGCCACCTTCTCGAAGAAGGCCTTGTCCTTGGCGCCGGAAAGGGCTGGCGTCGCAACGCTGACGGTAGCCGCAAGCGCGAGGGCGGCAGTGCCGCGAGCGATCAAAGAGGGGCGCGAGAACATAAACGATCCTTGATGGGTCAACGTCCGAAACTGGAAGTCACATTTGCGCGGAAATGGTTAATGGAGCGTTTCTGAGGCGGCGGTATCAAGGCATCTTTGTGGCCGCGACGCCAATTATGCACAGCGCTTTTGGCCCCATCAGGCCAAGCTTCGCATCTTTTCTGCAAAGCCGCTTCAAGAGTCTGCCGGAACGAGCGCTGAAGCGGCGTCTCATGCGAATCGGTCGCCGCTTTCGCTGCCTGTGCGCCCGGCGCCTGGACTCAAGTCGGCGAGAAAATCGCCGATACCCGGGCGTTTCAAGGCGCGGAACGGCATGGGACGGCAAAGGTCCATGGCCGCGATGCCGATGCGCGCCGTCATCAGGCCGTTGATCACGCCTTCACCAAGACGCGCAGAGAGCTTCGAGGCGAGGCCGTGGCCAAGCACCTGCTGGATGAGGCTATCGCCGGCGGCAATCGAGCCGGTGACGGCAAGATGGGCGATGACATCGCGCATCAGCCTGAGCATACCGAGCGTGCCGGGGCGGCCGCCGTAGAGTTCGGCCATGGCGCGGATCAGGCGAGCGGATTCGTAGAGCACATAGCCGAGGTCGACCAGGGCACGCGGGCTGACCGCCGTGACGATCGAGACGCGCTTCGAGGCAGCCAGGATGAGACGACGGGCTTCGCGGTCTAGCGGGCTCAGGAGCTCGCGTTCGGTGAGCTCGATCAGATGCGGGCCATCGATGATCTCTCCCTCGGTCTCCTTCAGTCGCGTGCGGCCGCGTGCCGTTCGCGGATTGCCGGCCAGCAGATGCACGAGCTTCGTCTGTGCCGAGCGCGCGAGCTTGGTGTTGCCGGAGTTCGCTGCGGTCTCCGTTTCCGCTTTCAGCTTCTGGATGGCGGTGAGCTGCATCATGCCCGCGAATTCGCGGGCAACGACGATCATCAGCGCCAGCAGTCCGATCGCGACGACGGCAAGGGCGGTGTAGCCGAGCCAATCGGCGCGGCTGAAGAGATCGCGCAGCAGGCGATCGACCCAAAGGCCGGCAGCCAGCGAGAGGATGATGCCGAAGGCGCCGACCGCGATCTTGCCGACCGAGAAGCGTCGCTTGCGTGGGCATGCTTCCGGCAGAGCGAGTGCCTCGACCGAAAGCGTCGTCTCGCGGAACGGATCTTCGGCATCGGGCGTCAGCACGACGTTGTCGCCGAAGCTCGCAGGGGACCGCGGCGCGCGCGGCTGAGGGGCGGGCTGGGTCACCTTCTCCTCGCCAACCGAAAAGGCGCCCGGTCGGCGGCTGCGGCCGTTGTTATCGTCACTCATGCCAGCCGGTCTCCAAACAGGAATTGCATGGCCCGGTCGAGGCGGATATGCGGTACCGACAACTTAAGGCCGCCGCCGGTTTCTTCGAGATGCGGCGGACGGAACCGCACGAAGCTGAGCTCCGGCATCGGGTGGGCGGCCTCGACGAAGGTCGTTCCGCCCGACTGCATCTCGATCGCCTTGAAAAGTACTTCAGGATCCTCCGGCAAGTCTCCGGGAAATATTGCAGTTTTCTTCTCGCCGTCAAAGATTTCGCCATTGATCTTTTCGCCGGAGATCGGTGTGCCGACGATGACGGGCAGCGCGTGGCCATCGTGATTGACGGTCGCTTCCCGGGTTGCCCTGACCGAGGCGAGCGCCATGACCTCCAGGCCCGCGCCGCTCATGCCGATGCTCTCGGCGGCGCGATCGACCAGGCGTGCGGCGATGCGCTCCAGCCGGTCGTGGCTTTCGTGATGAAGATGATCCGCCTTGGTTGCGGCGATCAGCACCTTGTCGATTCGTCGCGTGAGAAAAGACGAGAGCCAGCTGTTGGTTCCGGGGCGGAAGCAGGCAAGCACGTCGGCCAGTGCCTGCTCGAGATCAAGCAGCGCCTCCGGGCCGTTGTTGATCGCCTGCAGCGCGTCGACCAGCACGATCTGGCGATCGAGGCGGGCAAAGTGCTCGCGGAAGAACGGGCTGACGACGTGCTTCTTGTAGGCCTCATAGCGCCGTTCCATCATCGCCCAGAGAGAACCTTTCGGTGCGCGGCCATCAGGAAGATCGGGCAGCGGCGAAAAAGTGAGGGCCGGCGACCCCTCGAGATCGCCCGGCATCAGGAAGCGGCCAGGCGGCAGGGTCGAGGGAGAGCGTTCGTCTGCCTTGCAGGCCTTCAGATAGGCCGTGAAACTCTCGGCAAGCCTGCGGGCGCTCGCCTCGTCGGCAACCGCGGTCGGGCCGGCGGAAGCGGCCAGCGTCAGCCAATCCGCTGAAAAGGTGCTGCGGCTTGCGGCGCGGGCGCGTGTCACGGCATTGTTGCTGAACGCGCGGAAATCCTGTGCCAGCAGCGGCAGGTCGAGCAACCATTCGCCTGGGTAGTCGACGATGTCTAGCGACAGACGACCCGGTGAGAACAGTCGATTCCAGCCGCTGGCGCTCTCATAGTCGAGCGTGATGCGCAGTTGTGAAATGGCGCGGGTCGAATCCGGCCAGATGCGATCGCGCACCAGAGCGGCGATGTGATCCTCGTACTGGAAGCGCGGCACAGCGTCATCCGGTTGAGGTTCAAGCCTGACCTTCGAGACCCGCCCCGAACGCACCGGCTCGAACACGGGCAGGCGTCCGCCGTTCAGCAGATTGTGCACCAGCGACGAGATGAAAACGGTCTTGCCGGCGCGCGACAGGCCGGTGACACCGAGGCGGATGGAGGGGTTGACGAGGCCGGAGGCTCGATCGGTCAGATTGTCGAGCGCGATCAGGGCGTCGTCTTTGAAGCTGGTCAGGTTGGGCGCCAAATCTTGCTCTTTCTTGCGGCGTATTTCCATAAGGCGTTCTGCTGACGTCGTCCGGCAAGAACTGTCGCACGCAGGCAGCCACCGCGATATAGGCAATATTTCCCCGGCCGCAACGATGGCCCGGCAATTCTTCTATTGGCTGGGCAGCAGGATCGAGACCAATGTCGCGAATTCGGCACGATCGTTCGGCTCAACGGCAGGCAGGTCGAGGATCGAAAGCCCCGCCGGCGGATACCCATAGGGAAAGGCCTCACGCGCGGCGTCGTCTCCGATCAGCTGGTGAAGCAATTGCTCGATCATCGGGTTGTGCCCGACCAGCATCAGCGAGTTCAGATCCCGATGCGCATCTATGAGATCGAAGTAGACTGTCGTCGGCCCCGAATAGAGTGCGTCGATGTAGCGGATGTCGAGATCTTCGCTGACGGTACGAAAGAACGGCTCGGCGGTTTCGCGGCAGCGCACGGCGGTTGAACAGAGGATGCGCTCGGGATGGATGCCACGGTCGGCAGCCGTCTGCGCCAACCGTTCCGCATCGATGTAGCCAACATCGTCCAGCGCCCGATCAAAGTCGCGCTGCCCCGGCAACGCCCAGCCGGAACGCGCGTGCCGCAGAAGGTAGAGGCGGAGGGCCTTGGGGGCGCTGTCTTGCATCGTGCGGTTTCCGGTGCCTGCCTGTCGCCTCTGGCGCCAGGGTCGAATGTCGTTGTCGGGCCACAGCTTGCGCATCGCCCGACAGATCCCCACCTTTTCCCGCAGGAAAGGCAAAGATCAAGCTGCCGGCCGCTTTTTTCAGGGGATCGGCAAGCTGCTGCGCTTTGCCGCGGTCGCGATCAGGCGATCCAATGACGCAAACACATCAGTGTCACTTTTGAGCGAGAACTGCCGGACGCTGCGGTACGCACAAGCAGGTATTCAAGTTCGAATGTGTAATTTTGATGAAATATTCGTCAGTTAGCCTGAATCGCGAGCAATATTAAAATACGGTTGAGTGTCTCTTCCGAGGCTTGAATCAAGGCTTCCATAGGTCTATACACCGCCGCAATGAGATGTTCTTCAGGAGAATCGCGTTGAGTGAGAAGATCGATCTTAGTACCTTCGTCCTTTCCGAGGACGATGAATTCATGAATGCCAACCACCGGGCGTATTTCCGGGCCAAGTTGAACGCTTGGAAAAACGACATCCTTCGCGAGGCACGCGAGACACTGGATCACTTGGCAGAGGAGAGCGCCAATCATCCGGATCTCGCAGACAGAGCTTCTTCCGAAACTGATCGGGCAATCGAGCTCAGAGCCCGGGACCGCCAGCGCAAGCTGATCTCCAAGATCGATGCGGCGCTGCAACGGCTCGACGAAGGCACTTACGGCTATTGCGAAGAGACCGGCGAGCCGATCGGCCTGAAGCGGCTGGACGCCCGTCCGATCGCAACCCTGTCGATCGAGGCGCAGGAGCGTCACGAGCGTCGGGAAAAGGTCTACCGGGACGAATAGGATATCCGACTTTCGGAACTGTCTGAAAAAAGGCGCGGGTCAAACCGCGCCTTTTTCTTCGGTTCAGATGCTGATCAAGAGTGGCTCTTTTCGTGCGATGGGCAACGGCGCCACCCGCTAGCGGGGAAGCTACGGCTTCCGGCCGGCCGAGATGTCGGCCAGCATGCGGTTCATTTCTTCTTCGATGGTTGGTTCCTTGCGACCGCCTTCGGCGCCGGGGGCGCCAAGCGTGGGCTCCTGCCGACCGGATGGCGCAAGTGAGCGGCTCTCCGGCGCCACCATGCCCGCCGTGGAGGTAACCGTGCCTGGGCCTGCTATGCCGGGGCCAAGTCGCTGCAGGTCGCCGGTGATCTCCGCATCAAGCAGGCGCTCAAAGTCCGTCAGGCCGGCTGCCGGAGCCGGCTGGGGCTGCTGCTGGATGGCGGGGGCCGGGCGCTGCAGCTGCACGGGCTGGACCGGGATCGGCGGTGCCTGGACTTGCTGAACTACCGGAGCGGGCCTGTTTACCGCGACGTCGAAGTTTGCCTGAGGCGTAGAAGCGGTCGCAACGGCCGGGATCTCCGCGGCCTGCTGCACCGGCGGACGGACAAGCGGACGCTGTTCGGCCGCAAGCATGGGCGCTGCGGCCGGGCGTTGCTCGGCGACGACACGCTGCGGCGCGACCGGCTCGACACGGGCGACCGGCTGTTCTTCCGGCCGGGCAACGGGGCGGACCGGCGTGATGGCTGCGACGGTTTCAGGTTCAAGCGCCGGTGCGGCCTGCTGCGGAAGCTCCCGTGTTGCCGGCCGGCTTTCCACTGCCAGCGGCTCTGCAGCCTTGCGCTCGGCGACAGAGGCGCGCTCCGCGGGCGCACCGATCCGGCTTTCGATGACGATATCCGTGGGACCGCCGATCATGATCAGATGTTCGACATCGTCTCGGCGCACGAGGACGAGCCGGCGACGGGTATCGACAGCGGCGGCATCGAGCACGGCAAGCCGCGGCTGGCGGTTCTTGCCACCGCGAATGAAGGGCGAGGAGGGGCGATTGCGCATGACCCAGAGTACGATCACGAGGCAGAGAAGTCCGATCGCGACGGCTGCGGCGGCGATGACGAACCGGCTGCCATTGTCTGCGATGATCGTTTCCATCATAGGCTGAACTCCTTCTGCCTTTCGAGTGGCAGTATTTGACGGCTTTTTTCGGGCTCGGACAAGGACTTCGCCGACATTCCCTGTGAATTGGCTGCAATGCTTCCGCCGAGGTGCTTTTTGCTGTTATCTCTGATTGTTAAAGATGATTCTTGTCCGGATGATCGAGGGCGTGTCGGGATTGGCCGATTTCGCCCGGCGGATCGAGCGGATGCCGGCCGGAAGGGCTGGGCCGCGCCACCGCGCGGCGCCGGCCGCATAAGAGGACCAGATGACGAAATTGCGGCAGTCAGGCGACTACCAGATGCCGGTTGTTGACCGTGGCGTCAGGCCGGGCACCGTGCTGCGGATCGTTCTGCTCGCGATCGTCCTTACCGTATCGGCCATCGCCTTCGTGCTCTTCAAGAACGAGATGGATAACGAGATCGTTCTCGGCATCCTCGGCGTTCTTGCCATGGTCGGCATCTTCTTTCTCGTTTCCTCCGTCATCGGCTTCATCGAGGTCATGCCGCAGTCGCGGCCCGACGAGCTGGCGCGCGCCTTTCTCGATGCGCATGAGGACGGCACCATCGTCACCGACCGCAAAGGCCGGATCATCTATGCCAATGCCGCCTATGGCGCGCTGACGGGTGCAAAGAGCGCCGCCGGCATCCAGTCGCTCGAGACCATCCTGTCGCGCAATCGCGAGGCGACGGAAGCGATCTACCGGCTGACCAACGGGCTGCACGAGGGCAAGCAGGGGCATGAGGAATTCCGACTGCTGAAGCCGCTGGCGACCAGCACCTCCAGCGGCTCCGGTGCCCACTGGTTTCGCTTGAAGGCGCGGGTGCTGCCGCTTGAA
>NZ_JAEPRP010000112.1:0-23771 GCF_016652895.1 Ensifer sp. SSB1 | reverse complement strand
TCCTGGCATAGTTCCCGTGCTGTTAGGGGAGGACGGCAACCACCCCATCTCCTACCCACTTAGCTAAGTGGGGGAGCATGTCCGGACCTTTCGGGGGCTAATTCAAGCCCGTTTTCTTCTACGCGAACGCTGCGGGGAGCCGCGTCTATTTCGATGATCTCAGCCCCCCTTGGCCAAAACACCCGTGCACGGATACCTCCCGCGCGTCGGTCTCGGTGGCCACCGGGCCAGAAAACCGGCTAACGCGGCGCAACAAAGGGGAGGTAAAGGAATTACTCAGCGCGTCCAGCACCGCGGGCCTCTCCAAGTTCCGGACGTTCGGCCGGCGGTACGAAGGCGAGTGGACACTTGTTGTCGTTCTAGCGGTCGACCGACGGGGCCACGAAAATAAAGTTGAGGGCGAGTTCCTGGACTCCGAGACGAATGAAGCATTCAGGTTCACCTGCCACTCGGAAATGCCGCTGTTCGAGGTCGGCGAGTTTATCAGTGTCAATGGCGATCGAATCTCGTTTGTCGAGCGAGAGACTTTGCTGCCTGTGGTGTTCACCGCGGGCACATGGGTTACTCCTGCGCCGGCACGGTCAACGGTAGAGCGGCCCGCGACGATACCGCGCCCAGTCTCCCAGCCAGCTAGTAGGTCGAACCAACAGCAACTGATCCGGAAGAAGCAAAAGCCAAATAGCGCTAACGGTTCGAAGTATGACATGACCAAGGCGGAGATGGTGCATTTCAATAACAAGAAGGTCACACTTGCTGATCTATTCGGCAAGCTGGAGCCAGTCGTGAGGACGTACGCCAGAGAAGGAACGAGAAAGCCGAGAGATGTGGCCGTGCGCCTCAACGCACAAGGCTACAAAACAGCGTCAGGCTCAAAATGGACGCCCCGTCTCGTCTATTTCTTGTTGGGTTTAATGTTCAATGACAAACCGACATCATCCACAGACAACGAACCGCATGGCAAGACGCGGCAGCCTGCGAAACCGAGGCCAGACGCCACTCCAATGGCAACGTCCGAAGAGATATCAGTTGATGAAATCGCGAACCGTCTTTCCCGCATTGGAAGGGTTGTGAGAAGCGAATCCGCCGAGTGAACGACGAGACTGTTACCACAATCAAACACAGCCTTCGGCTGATTCACCTTCGAATGCGAACCCTGTACTGATAGGGCGCTCCTTCTTCGACCAGTACACGATCCCCGGACCGAGCAGCGTTATGGCGGAAGAACGATCCTATCCAGCCCCTCGCTCGGAAAAACTTCTTCGATCCATCCAGATCGGTGACAACCAACGGACCGCCATCCCACACGATCGATATCTCACGAGAGGCTCTCTCTGATTTGTTCGAGCCACCCACGGCCCCCTTTGGAAATCGATCAAAAAATTCACGTAGATAGATGTGATTGTGATCGATGTTGCCTTGGGTAAGAACGCTTTCGCCGATTTGACGCCACACAGGGTCCGGGTGCGTGCCATTTGCTTCCAGGTTCATCACCGGCGCCGGCTCCGGGAGGGGTTCAGCTAGCGCTGCAATCTGATCCCTAATGGCCAAGCTTACGCTTTCGCTTAACTCGACCCAAGTCACGGCACCGTTCGGATGCTTGTAACGCACTGGCGAGGGAAGCCTCACAACATCAGCCAGAAACCAGGGCCTGTTCCATTTAGCAACCGCACCCGAACGGATCATCTCTTCTGGAATACGGTGGCGTTCAAAAGCCTCGATCATTTCCTGCGGGCTCATAGGACCGCCGGCGCCGGCCAATCGTGCGACGCCATAGACGCTCCCCATCCCTTTCCAGATCAAGCCAAACCATCCGCGGTGGCTTGTACCGGTGGAGCGCATCTCCCAATCTTTCTGGCCACTCAAGATCAAACTGATCCAAGGCGCGTCGATGACCAGCCCTTTGCTCACCCAAATGTCATTCATGAAAATCTGCCATTCTGTATCAATGGATGGGGTAGGAACCGTCAGCTTCTCGCGGCGGCAACTCCAGCTCGTCGCGAGCAAACATGGCCGCCATCGTCTTGCCAAGAGGGTCAGCCTCCATGCCTAACCGCTCGGACGCCATGCCCTTCTGAAGGCCAGCAACGTCGTCATCGACGTCCCCCATGGGCCAAAGCGCCGAACTGGCGAGCCGACGCTTGCGCATCATCAAGCTCTGGAGGAGGCAGTCAAAAGACTGCTCCCGATAGCCTTCGTGAATGGCCATGGGCAAATGCACTGTAACAGGCCGCGTCTGGCCAATCCGGTGTACGCGATCGTTGCACTGTTCCTCAACTGCCGGATTCCACCATCGAGACAAGTGGATGACATGCGTCGCCGCCGTTAAAGTCAGCCCGGTGCCCGCTGCCTTCGGTCCGAGAACGAGCAGGTCAAAACCCTGGTCATCATCCAGATGGCGCTGGAAACGGTTCACAATTGCCTGACGTTGAGGAATGGGCGTGTCGCCGTTGATGAGGTCAACTCGCGGCAGACCCAATTCACTGCGAACCAATTCGATAAAGCGATACTGCATCTGCCTGTGCTCGATGAAGACAAGGGCGCGTTCATTATTCGCTTTAATGCGCTTCAGGATATCCATGGCAGCCTGTAGCCGCGCAGACGATACGACGAACTCATCGTTGCTTGCTTTGATCTCCAGTGCCGGATGCACGGAAACGCTGCGAATGTGATGAAGCATCTTGAGCTGTGCGCCCATGCCGCCTCGCGCAAGCTTCAATCGGGCGTCGTCATATGCCAAGGCCTGAACGTCCGGCATCAAACGAGGATGAATACGACGGGATTTAGTCGGCAGATCGGTTGCGACCGTTTCCTTCAGGCGGCGGACAGCAAGAGGCGGCGTGCCGCCACGGGGCAGAAAAACCCTGCTGTGCAGCTCGGCCATATTGTTTTCCTCTGGCTTCGCATAGCGTTGACGGAAATCTTTGAGGCTGTCGAGCGATCCCGGTGCCAGTTGGTCCATGATTGCCCAGAGGTCAACAGTGGCATTCTCGATAGGTGTACCGGTGAGGCCAATTCGAAAATCAGCATTGATCGAACGGGCAGCAACTGCGCGGAGGCTGACAGGGTTTTTCAAGGCCTGGATTTCGTCAAAGACAACGGCGGAAAAGGGTATGCGAGCCAGCGAATGCTGATAGTTCGTCAGCGTCGTATAAGTGGTGAGAAGCCAGTAGCGATGCGCCCGCCCCTCTGCCACGGCTTCATGCAGCGCGCCCAAGTCAAGCTTGGCCTCCCCATCGTCCGTGTCCTTTCCCTTCGCTCCCGTCAGCTTGCGTCCACCGATACTCGACCCATAGAGGCGGATCAGATGACCCAGCCCAAGCTCGTGCATGTGTCGGGCGACTTCCTGCTCCCAATTTTCGAGAAGGGATGTTGGCGCAACCACGAGAACAGGCCCCCGGCTCTGGGCTTGAGGACGAGCGATCACTTCCTTGAGCCAGGCCAGGAAAGAGATGGTTTGGAGAGTTTTGCCGAGGCCCTGCTCGTCGGCATTGAGGACGCCCGGCAATCCGGCCCGCCACGCGCCAACCTGCCAGCTAAAACTCTCCTTCTGATGCCCTTTCAACGGCGTTCGAATGCCCTCGGGTAGAGTGTCCGGCAACTCGGACATGCGCGGCCTGAGCTTAGCGAGCCATTTGAGATCGTCGTAGTTCACTTCGGTATCGAGAACGAATGGGCCCACCTTTTCTGGTTTTGCCTCATCCTCGCCACCGTCGTCAGCGTCTCCCGACACCATCCGCTCGTCGATGAGCTGCAGCATTTCCGGTCGAGCGGGGACCTCCAAATCCTCGAAATCGACGGTCGGCCTTCCAGCCTCAATTGCTTCCTGGACGCGCTCGCGCAGGGTCTGCAGCTCGGCAGTACCCTGCCTGTCGAGGATATCGATCAGGCGCGCGCTGAAGTCCTCCGGCAGCCAGCTTGTCCCGCTATCCTCGAACTCGCCGAGACCCGGCTTTTCATACTTGACGACGCCAGTAACCCGTTCGGAAAATTCCCGGGTTTCAACAAGTACGGGACCAACCGCTGCCTCTATGGCTTCCTGCTCGGCCTGGGGCGACAAACCATCCAATTGCCCGGAAGAACGGAGCTGCGCCTCCATTGCTTCCGTTACTCGTGGCAAGGGATTACGGATGAAGGCGCGCCGCTCCTCGGGTGCTGCCTTCTGCATTTCAGCCATCACGGCAAGGGCCGGTGACGCTGACTGTTCTACCACCACGTAACGACCAGGAGATAAACGATAGGCGGGCAGGGCCCCCCTTCCCCTCACCAATGTCTGAAATCGCTGCAGGTCTAGTCCCTGTACCTCGCTCATGGACTCGGAAACCTCGGCGGATTCAGAGGCGGAGCCATGCGCCTCCAAGGTATCCCCAGAGAACGGCACCACGTCGAAGTCCGACTCCCCCTTTGGCGAGAGTGAGAAGCGATCGACGAGACGCACCTCAAGACCGCTAAGGAAATCTGTCATCGAGATGCGCGCTGCCTCGTCCGCGGCTACGCCGATGGCACCAGGATCAAGTGCCTTGCGGAAGCGTCCTAGCGCCTCCCAATCGGCGGCGTCGTTTCCATCTGGCCGGTAGGCGTCGGCGATGGCGATTGCGTCCATCATCCACATTGGAATTCGTCGCAATCCGTTTGCCGTTTCGAGAATGGCTCCAGTTCGACGTGGCATTTGCCGTTGGCCATTGCGCGACCATTCGTACCTAAGTCGGAAACCTGACGAACCGACAATTCCCTCCGCGTCGGTCTTCAGCGTCATCTCTACCAAAGGCGGCAGACCGAGTACCGCGCCCGTTTCACCGGTGACGGACGCAGCGATGCGATGGGACATGACGATGCGATCAGAATCGATCGAAAGCTGTTCACCGAGCGTGTCCGCCGCCGCCCGTAGATCGGCAATAGCGTAGGCCAGTGAACGTTCGTCGGGACTCAGGTTCTGAAGATCAGATTTGACACTGCGGCGCACCAACCGGTGCAGTAGACCCGCGCGCTCGTTCTTTGCGGACAGAGTGATTGCGTCTGGAGAGAAAGAAGCTTCCAAGTTCATTTTTTCACCTAGATGTGTTCCAAGACCCAACTCTGCCAATCGCCGTTGTGCGATTTCGCATTGGAGCCGGGTATGAACCTGATGGCTTCACAGTCGTATCGCCACTGGTAGAGCGCAGGCGCACGCTGGTTGGACTCGTCGAAAATGTGGACCTTATAGCTGTGAGAGCCCTCAACGACGATCTTCCTGCCGATCTTCAGTATGAGCAGTGATGTATTTGCGCGACCGTAGCCTGCCGTTTGAACGCCAAATCTCAACGTTCCCTTACCTCCCGCCCCGCGTCGCCTTGCCTCTTTCGCGGCGGAATCGCTGAAAGCAACCCAGGCCGCATCGATACGGCCACGATCATGCAGGCCGAGCCAAAATCTCCTGCGAGGCTCCCACATGTGGCTGTCTTCCACCACAGAGACGACATCAAGGAAGAACCGGATGTTCTCGCCCGTCAGCCAGCGCAGGATAACCGCCATCCTGTCTTCCGGCACTGCTGACCAAACGCCGCCACGCTGGACACGAGGATCACCGTAAATGCCGATGATGTTCTCTGTCAGGTAGCGTAGGTCATCGGGCTTCGGAGAGTGCTTGACCCAGTGTCCAAGCAGCGCCGAGATCGCTTCGCCGGCGCCGGTCGTCTTCGCCTCCCTGCCTTCCGGCTTCAGCCACCCGATCAGCCGCTCCATCTCCACTCGCTGATCGAGATGCGGCTCGATCTGCTCCACATAGGCCAGGTGGACGGCATTCATCAGACCAGGTGCATGAGGGCTGCGAATACCGAGCTTCTGTAGGCCGATCCAGAGATCGTCCATCAGCACCATCTGTCGCGCGACGGCATCGGCCACTGCATCGGGCGAGAGCATCTCGGGGATGGCATCAAGCATCATACGCCAGCGAGCTCCGAGACGCCCCGCCGCTGCCGACAATGCGCCGGCCAATTGCCACGTATGTTCCGCCTTGGCATCAAAGCTGTCCATGTAGATGGAGAACATTCCGCCGAGAAAGCCCGCCCGTGTCGAGGCGCGGGTCTCGCTGTAGTAAAAATCTCGCATCTCCGCCAAATCAGGTCTAGTGCGACGATCCTCGTCGAACAACGCTCTGCCAGCGCTTGTAATCAGCGAGAGCTTTGTGTCCTCCCAGCTATCATTCTCCAGTTTGTCCCGAACCATGGCCACGAGTTTTTCACGGTCTTTCTCGGGCGGGTTGGCAACTACATCCGGCCAGCGGGATAGAATGCGCTCTGTTCTGGATGCAAGTGAATTCAAAGCCGGCAAGGCGGGCCTGGCGAACTGACGGGTGTGGGAGAGGCTCTTGCTGAGGGTCAATTCGCGATACCCCCGGAGCTGTTTTGACTCAACGCATGACGGATGCGGTCGATTTCCGCCGACTGGCTTGGTGTGTACATGATGATTCGCAGGTCGACGCGGCGGTTCGTATCTCGTCCCTCCTTCGTCGAGTTGTCCTTGACCGGGCGCATTTGGCCGTATCCGGCGACGGACAAAACCGGTTGATTTCGGAAGTTCAGAAAATCGACTAGCTCGCCGGATTTGCCGAGAATTGTAGAAAAAGTGCTGTTTGCGCGATTAGTGGACAGGGCCAGGTTGGCCGTAAAATCCCCGGTTGAGTCGGTATGTCCTTCAATCTGCAAAGCTTCTATAATCGCATTGCCTGGATTGCATTCGGCCGTCCACTTCGAACGCGGGCCAATCGTATAGCAGGGCAAAATCTGCGATAGCCTCGTTGCGACAGTTTCCACGATTGCCCTCCGGTCGGGGCGCAACGTGGACGATCCGGTTGCAAACAGGCCGTCGCCCTGAAAGCGCAAAGCGTCGGTTTCTTCACTGATAACCACCTCGAGATCAGGAAAATCAATCTTCAGCTGATCGCGTAGAGTTTCGAGAATTCGTCGTCTCTCGATCGCCGACGTGGCTAGGTAGGCTTCCAGTGGGTCAACTTTCCGAAGCTTTTCAAGCGCCTCTCTTAGCTCTTTGACCTCGGCCTGCAGCTTCGCGATCTCAGCCTGTAACCGCTCGATCTCCACCTGCTTCTTGTTAATCTCCTCCTTGAGGGTAGCGATCGTCTTCTCATGAACAGCGATGATTGCCTGCAGTCGGACTATCTCCTGGTGCGCGTCATTCCTTTCTTTAATGACCTCCTCATGTATAGGCCTGGGTACGGTGTCCTTTTCGCTATATTGCTGGGCGAAGTAAGCCAGCAAAAGGATGATGATGAAGAGGAAGCTGACAGTCATGTCCGTCATGGACACAAATGCGCTCTCCTCCTCTTCCTCTTTGTAACGCGTCCGGAAACCGCCGCGCATCAGGCTCTCCGCGACTGCGGAGCGAATTGCTCGGCCTGTTCAACGATTTCACGCATGGTATCGAGCGCAGGATTTAGCCTTTCCTGCAGATCGCGCACGTGGCCGAACATGCCCTGGACGGCCTTCTCCACATTTTCCGTGTAGAGATCGAAAGCCTGGCCTAGCTTCCCATCCATTTCATCGAGGCGGTCACCCTGCCCCTTTAGACGTTCCAGCATCACGGAGACACCGCCCAAAGCGTGCTCGATGGATTTCGCCTCCGCCTGGAGGATTTCCTTCGCTGCGGCAAGAGCAGAAGCGGCGGATTCGGCAGTGACCTCCGCAGACCTCGACACTGTGCTCGCTGCGTGTTGTGTGCTGTCGGTAAGTTGCCGGATCGAACCCTCCATGCGATCCACGACGGCTTTCACTGGAGTGACAGCGGCGACAAGGGAGCTTGCCGCCCCATTGAAGGTATCTGCGGCCTTTTCCGAAGCATCGGCCCCCGCCTTCACCCCGTCGGCCATGCGTCGCATGTCGGACGTACCTTCGTTCAACTGCTTGACGAGCCCCTCCAACCTGGAGCCAATTTCAGCCAGCGGAGCGAGCAAACCGGCGCCGGCTTTCTCGGAGACCTCTTCCGCGACCCGAGCAATCTCCGCGCTGGTACGGCTGAACACGTTTGCCACGTCCTTGCCGGCATCGCCGATAGCCGAGCTCACCTGTTGACCTGCAAGTTTCATGCGTTCCTGCGCGGCTTCTGTTCCTGTTCGCGCTGCGGACTCGATCTCCTGCTTGAAGGATTCAGCCGCCTGGCGCATGTCCTCTGCCGCCGCCGACATGGCGCGCGCACCTTCGCCCGTATTGTCGCGAATGCCCTCGAGTGTCCGGTTCATGACCGCAAGGAGCTTCTCTGCACCTTCGTTGAACGTCCCCCCGGTTACCTCGGCCGTATTCGTGATAGCCGCACGGAGGTCTTCCACAGCTTGGGCGACACGTTCTGTCACGCCTTCCATCTCCGAACCTATCCGCCCCGAGCTCTGATCGAGACGGTCAGCAAGCAACCCAAGCCTTTCACCTGCATCCGAGATTTTCTGGCTAGCCTCGGTTAGCGCAATACCGATTGAATCCGTAAGCTTGTCCGAAATTCCGGACACCATATCTCCCACGCCCTCTGCGCCGAGTTTGCCCACTCGCTCTACGATCGGTGCCATTGCACCGGCGATCGAACTCTGGATTGCCGCCGGGAGTTCCTCTCTCAAGGGACGGCCAATCTCCGCGACCAACTCCATCCCAATCAATCGGAAATGCTCCCGCTGTTCCCGGGTTGCCTTCAGCTGTTCTGTGGCAAGGGCCTCCAGACTGATGTAGGTGAGACGCTGCTCAATGGCGGCACATAGTTCATGGATCGACTGCTCCAGTCGCCCGTAGATGCTTCTAAGAAGGATCGTGAAGACGATTGAGCAGAAAAGCCCCGTCAACGACATAATAAACTTCGCCGAGGCCACAGAAAGCAGCTGTCGCATGACACCACTATCGATCTCTGCTCCTTGCGCCATCGTCGAGAGAGCGGCGATCAACCCCAGGAACGTCAGAAAAAGCCCAACCGAAACAAAGAGCCCGGGTACGATGCGCCAAAAGCCAACCCCAAAACCCAAGTCCTCTGGATTGAGAAACATGGACGGTCGGACGGCATTGCGAAGCACGACCTTGCCGTCTTCTTCGTGAGGTACAAGCGTCTCCTTGTACTTGTCCCACGCCGCCGCCAGTTGTCGTCGGTATTTGTTTGTGCTGCTTTCCTTGATTGAGGCGGACAGAACGTCAATATCACGGCTGAAGTCAGCGCCCGTGGGACTGTTCTGAATTTCGCGTTTGAGCCATTGAACTGCTTTCCGGCGCTGAAAGACTTCTCGAAAGAAAGCCGCAGTAAAAATCACCAGAAGAAAGACAATTCCTAGAGCAACGATACCCGGAGCAGCCGCATCCTTTACAAGATAATTCGCCGCCCCAAGAATCGAGGCAACGACGAAACTTCCAATTTCCTGTACCACTTAATCCCATCCCCAACCACTACCCATGAGCGGTAACGGATTGGAAACTATTAGAGGCACGGCCGTGCAATCAAGCACACCCAGGCGGTTTGGCCGAAACTCCACAAAATTGAACTGCGATGTGATTTATTTTCCACAACTTGCGAAAGAGTGGCGAATCTCCGTTCGGAAGTGTGCGAGACCGGAGATGCCCATCCGGGACGCTCGCGCAGCAAATCTTCGGCGTCCTGCATACTGTTGCAATACGGAAATGATTTCCGTGTGCAGTTCTTCGCGAAACACAGCAATGAGCATCACAGGAGTTGCATTGCCCTCGTTGGGCCGATTGTATCGGCGATACCGATTCTGGGACCAATTGCATGACCAAGCTATTCTACGCCGATGAACTGCATAGATGATGCCAAGGCGTAATACCTAGCTAGCGAGGGTGTTCGTTTGCTACAAAACCATTCACATATCGACGTCATTCCCGACATACACGCTGATCTGGATCGCCTAACAAAAACTCTCACTTACCTCGGCTATCGGGAATCAGCTTCATGCTGGGCACATCCTGAGGGCCGAATTGTCGCCTTTCTCGGGGACTTCATTGATGGAGGGGACCAAAACTCCGTGGTGATCTCTCTCGTGCGCGCAATGCAACTGCACGGTCACGCGATAGCGATCATGGGCAATCACGAACTCAACGCGCTACTCTATCATGAGCAGGGCGAAAATTCGGAGCGCACTAGCGACGGGTTCATGCGGGCTCACACCCTGAAGAATACCGCACAGCACGAAAAGTTTCTGAAAGAATTTCCAATAGGCGCACCTCAGACGCAAGAAGTGCTCGATTGGTTCATGACGCTGCCACTGTTTATCGACCTGCCCGGGATCAGACTGGTCCACGCATACTGGGACGATCGTCACATCGACACTATTCGACGCCGAACCGGCGATGCGCGTTTGAAGCGAGATGATTTGCAGGAGTTGGCGTTCGAGACGGATGCCAGTCCATTCGCGGACGCGGTCCTATCCAGTCTAAAGGGGCCAGAGGCCGAGCTGCCGCACGGCCATTCGTTCACGGACATAAAAGGACATACCCGCACCGCGGTCCGGCTGAAATGGTGGCAGGCAGGCGTTCGCACGTGGCGAAGCTCTGCGCTGTCCGTGCCTCGTTCAGACGACCTTCCGGATACGCCTGTGATCGAAAGTGGCGAGATCAACTTTTATGGCGCGCAGGAAAAACCTGTGTTCTTCGGGCACTACAAAATGCTCAGTCAGCCTGAACTTGCTGCACACAATGCCCTCTGCCTCGACTACATGGAAAGGCCCTGTGCGTATCGGTGGAATGGAGAGCAGTTGTTAAGTAAGGACAATCTTATCCTGGTGCCAAAATAACAACGACAAAGACCCATCCAACAGACGGTTATCGGGCTACAATGCGGAAATAATTTCCGTGTGCAATTCTTTGCCAAACACAGCAATCCGCATCGTAGGAGTTGCATCACCCTCGCGGGGGCGATTGAATGGCGATGCCGATTCTGGGACAGATTGCATGACCAAGCCATTTTACGCCGAGCCAATTCTTAATTCGCCATACGAAGTTCCCACGCGCCATCATGCGCTGTCCGAAAGTGGCGAGCCGCTCAATCAACAGCCCATCGAAGGCCGTCGCCGGTCGAAATACGTGGCACCCGTTCCGAAGAGCCGCAAGATCAAATCAGATGCCAAAAAGCAGGCTACGCTTGATCTCGACCAGACCAAGGACGGCAGCAGCCACTACAACCCTACGCCGATCATCAACGAAATTCGCGGCCACATCGCGTCATGGCGCTCAATTCCCAATCCCAACGACTGGGGCGTCACGCCCGTTACCCAGCGATTGCTCCAATATTGGCGAAGCGACAACTTCTCCGGCCCCCGCCCCTTCTATTGCCAGGTGGAGGCCGTAGAAACTGCGATCTGGCTTGCCGAGGTGGCGCGCAAGAACAAGCAGTACGCTCACATCTTCCGCCATCTCGAAGAAGCAAACCGAGATGCCAACCCAGAAATCTTTCGTCTTGCGCTGAAATTGGCCACCGGCGCCGGCAAGACAACCGTCATGGCCATGCTGATTGCCTGGCAGGCGATCAATGCTGCCCGTCAGCCGAATTCCAGCCTTTTCTCGCGAGGTTTCCTCATCGTCGCGCCCGGTATCACCATCAAGGACCGGCTGCGCGTGCTGAAACCTTCTGACGGCAACAGCTACTATCGTTCCCGCGAGCTTGTTCCGCAGGACATGATGCCTGACCTGAACAAGGCCAAGATCGAGATCGTCAACTACCACGTCTTTCAGCGGCGCAAGGCGCACGAGCTGAACAAGGTCGGCCTCGGCGTCATTAAGGGCTGGCGCAACGAACAGATCGAGGAGCTCGAGACGGAAGGAGCGATGCTGCAACGCGCCTGCGGCGATCTCCTGCAGATGAAGAATGTCGTTGTGATCAACGACGAGGCGCATCATTGCTATCGTGAACGTCCCGGCAGCCACGAAGAAGATGAGCTGAAGGGCGAGGAAAAGGACGAAGCCAAGGAGAACAACGAGGCGGCGCGCCTTTGGATTTCAGGTATTGAGGCACTAAAGCGCAAGGTCGGTGTCCGGGCGGTTTACGACCTTTCGGCGACACCGTTCTTCCTGCGTGGATCGGGCTACGAGGAAGGTACGCTCTTTCCCTGGGTGGTTTCCGACTTCTCTCTCGTCGATGCCATAGAGTGCGGCATTGTCAAGTTGCCCCGCGTCCCGGTATCGGACAATGCCGTCAATGCCGCTACCCCGGTGTTCCGCAATCTTTGGGATCACATCGGCAAGAAGATGCCGAAGAAGGGGGCGGGCAAATCTGGCGATCTCGATCCGTTGAGCATACCTGCCGAACTGCAGACCGCGCTCTACTCGCTCTACTCCCACTATGAGAAGGAGTACGACGCTTGGCAAAAGGCCGGTATCGGCGTTCCGCCGGTGTTCATCGTCGTCTGCAACAACACCGCCAGCTCAAAACTGATCTTCGAATGGATTTCCGGCTGGGAACGGGAGGTCGAAGGTGAGCGCCAGACAAAGCACTACGGGCATCTGGAGCTCTTCCGGAACTACGATGACCGCAACGGCAATCGGCTGCCGCGCATGAACACGCTGCTGATCGATTCCCAGCAGCTCGAATCCGGCGAGGCGCTTGATTCCAAATTCCGCGACATGGCCGAGGCGGAAATCGAGCAGTTCCGTAGGGAGATCAAGGAGCGCGAGGGTGCCGCGGCGGCCGACAAGCTCTCGGACTCGGAACTCTTGCGTGAAGTGATGAACACCGTCGGGCAGAAGGGTCGGCTCGGCGAACAGGTGCGGTGCGTCGTCTCCGTGTCGATGCTGACGGAAGGCTGGGATGCCAACACGGTCACCCATATTCTTGGCGTCCGCGCTTTCGGCACGCAATTGCTCTGCGAGCAGGTGATCGGCCGTGGCCTGCGCCGCCAGTCCTATGAGCTGAACGACAGGGGCCTGTTCAACACCGAATACGCCGACATCCTCGGCATTCCCTTCGACTTTGCTACCGAGCCCCAAGAGGTGACGCGCACGCCGCCAAAACCGACGACGCGTGTCCATGCGCTCAAGGAGCGCAGCGACCTTTCCATCCGCTTTCCGCGCGTTGCCGGCTATCGCGCCGAGCTGCCCTCTGAGAGCTTTTCGGCGAACTTCTCGGGCGATTCAGTTCTCGACTTGACGCCGGAACTGGTCGGGCCTTGTACAGTGCGGCTCGAAGGGCTGGTCGGCGAAGGCCATGACATTTCTCCGGATGCGCTCGATGACATGCGGCCAAACACCGTGGCGACGCATCTCACCAAGAAGCTCATCGAGATGTATTTCCGTGAGCCGGATCAGGACGTTCCCTATTACCTCTATAATCAGCTCCAGCCCATTACCCGGCGCTGGATTGCCACTCGCCTGAAGCTCACTGGCGGCACCAGGGCGGGCATGCTGACCTATGCCGAGCTTGCGGAGAAAGCATCCGAACTCATCTACCAAGCCATCGTCCGCAGCGCCGGTGAAGATGGGGAGAGTGTCGTAAAGGCCATGCTCGATCCGTACAATCCGCACGGCTACACCGACCACGTGTCTTTCATCACGACCAAGCAGACGCTTTGGGAGACCCGCCTTTCCCACGTGAACTACGTCGTCTGCGATAGCGATTGGGAGGCGGAATTTGCCCGCGTCGTGGAAGCGCACCCAGCTACGATCTCCTACGTGAAGAACCAGGCGCTCGGTTTCGAAGTGCCGTATCGCTCAGGCAGCGTGCCGCGCCGATACCTGCCGGACTTCATCATACAGGTTGATGACGGTCACGGACTGGATGATCTGTTGAACCTGATCATCGAGGTCAAGGGCTTCCGAGGCCTCGATGAACAAATCAAGGCCGAGACCATGACGAACCTCTGGGTTCCCGGCGTCAACAATCTCAAGGCCTACGGCCGCTGGGCGTTTGCCGAATTTCGAAACGCCTTTGCGATGGAGGAGGATTACGGAAAGTTGGTCAAATCGTTTGCAGCACGCGTCGGGGAGAACGCATAGATGTCGGGGTCAACGTTCAAGACAAATCCGGTCGCGCTGCAAGAATTGCTGAAGAAGTGCGACGATGGGAAGCTTCAGCTACCTGACTTCCAGCGCAGTTGGGTGTGGGATGAGGATCGGATCAAGAGCCTGATCGCATCCATTTCGCGGGCCTTTCCGGTTGGTGCACTTATGACCCTCGAGACCGGAGGCGGTGTTAACTTCAAGCCGCGGCCTATCGAAGGCGCGCCCGAGACGGCGAGAAGAGTCGAACCCGCAGAGTTGCTCCTCGACGGCCAGCAACGAATGACGTCGCTCTATCAGGTCACGTTGCGCGGCCAGGTCGTGAAGACTATCACGCCGAAGAAGCAACCCGTAGAGCGGTGGTTCTTCATCGATATCAAAAAGTCGCTAGACCCTTCGGTCGATCGGGAAGAAGCGATCATCTCGGTTCCCGCGGACAAGGTCGTACGTTCTGACTTCAACCGAACTATCGATCATGATTATTCCACCACCGAGCGTGAATTCGAGAACCTCGTTTTCCCCCTCTCCCGCGCCTTCGACGGAATGGCGTGGCAGATGGAGTTCGTGACCTGGGCCAACGCCAACGGCCGCATGCAGGAGCTTTGGCCAACCGTCCAGCAGTTCTATACCGAAATCCTGGCGAACTTCACCGGTTACCACGTTCCTGTCATCGCACTCGACAAGACAACAACCAAGGAAGCTGTCTGCACGGTCTTCGAGAAGGTCAATACGGGTGGCAAGCCACTCGACGCGTTCGAGCTTGTTACGGCCATCTATGCCGCCGATGGACATGAACTTCGCAAGGATTGGTATGGCGAAGGTCGCGACAACAAGGGACGGCACGGCCTTTTCGTCAGTGCTCAGAGACTAGCGGATGCCGAAAAAGGTATCCTTGCCAATGTGGCTAACACCGACTTTTTGCATGTGATCTCCCTGTTCCATACACGCGATCTTCGGCGCGCTGCGGTGGCTGCCGACAAGGAAGGCAAGGACCTCCCCCAAATTACGGGGAAGCGAGGGGCCCTGCTGAATCTTCCGCTCAGCGCCTACAAGAAATACGAGAAATTGGCTGAGCAGGGTTTTCTCAAGGCAGCGAAGTTCCTCTTCACCCAGCGCGTCTACCGCTTGTTCGATCTACCCTACCAAACGCAGATCATTCCGCTTGCAGCGATCCTCGCGGACATCGGCGACGCCTGGGAGCTCGAAGGCAACCGCGAGAAAATCCAGCAATGGTACTGGTGCGGCGTTTTGGGCGAGCTCTATGGGTCGGCCGTCGAAACCCGGATTGCACGCGACTTCCAGGAAGTGCCAGCTTGGCTAACCGGGGGCAAGGTCCCTGCGACAGTCTCGGAAGCCTCCTTCCGCCCAGATCGGCTAAAGACGATGCGCATGCGGCTCTCCGCGGCCTACAAAGGCGTGAACGCGCTCCTGATGAAGGCGCGCGCTCAGGACTTCCGCTCCGGTCAGGAATTCGATCACACTGTCTTCTTCGGCGAGAATGTCGACATCCATCACATCTTTCCGAAGAAGTGGTGCGAAGACAACAAGATCAAACCGGACGTCTACGATTCCATTATCAACAAGACGCCACTTTCCTATCGCACGAACCGCATCATTGGCGGCGTTGCGCCCTCCGCGTATCTGGCAAAGCTCGAGAATGGCAGCGCCGAGGCGACACCCGTCGATCCTGTTCGTCTGAATGGCTTCTTGGCCTCGCACCTGATCGATCCGGCGCTCCTTCGCACGAACGAATTCGCGGCCTTCATGGAGGCTCGTCAGCAAGCCCTACTTAGCCTGATTGCGCAGGCAATGGGCAAGCAGGTGGAGATGCCGAGCGCAGCAGTGGACCAGGAATATTCCGACGAACTCGATGAGGACGAGGCGGAAGCGGAATTTACGGTGGCAGCGGAATAAGACAAGCCGGTGGAGATTAATGGCTGAAATGCGGGATAAGTTGCTGATCTACTGGGCAACCATCGAGCATCACCGCTGGTGGCTCTGCCATGATCAAGTGTATCTGAACCTGCTTGCACAAGAAGGGCAGCTTTCCCCTTGGATCGTTCGATTGGTAGCCAAAGCCTACGGGGTTAATCGCGGCCTTCCTCGCGCAGCTGATAATGGCCGAAGCGATTCCGCAGCAAAAGCAATCGCTGATGCTCTCAATCAGACTGCTCCTCGTTTTTCCGGAAGCCTTGCCCAGCGCTTTGCGATTTGCGCCGAGATATTGCAACAACTGCCGCCCGGGATTCGCGGAGCCGAACCCGCAACCCCAAAGTTCGTGTCGGGCACAACGAAGCTCATATAGTTTCTCAAGCCCACTGGATGGACGATGTTTGATAGCTTTGCAGCTGACGCGCTTGGCATTCCGAAAGGAAGAAGTTTCTATCGTGCCTCTCATTTCTACGAACGGCTAGAAGAATTAGGTTTTTCTCAGCAATCAGCAGCCGGCAATGCTCTGATCCAAGCTTCAGAAATCCCCGAACTTCATGCCGAACGGGTGATCGACAAGTACCTCTGGCTGTCGGGTTGCACGGAGGCAGCCCGAGAAAAAACTAAGGCCATTTGTGAAGCCTACCTCCAGGGCTTGCCGTCCAAACACGCGGAGGACCTTCAAGCGCTTGCATCCGCTCTAGCGAATTTGCTCGGCGAAAATCCGTTCTCCGAAAACGGAGGCGAACCTTATGCGACCTGAGCCGCCGGCAGAGTGGATTAGAGCAGCTGTCGATGCAGCGCGCACCTTGAAGTCCCAAACGCGGTGGGATGCCAGGGAATGGCTGAAATCAGCAAACGGGCGCAACACGACCCGGAGTGTATATGCAATCCTGCTGCATGACCCCCATCACGATGAACCATACGGTATTTACGTGGGGCTTACCCATCACAGGCCGTTCGAGCGATATGCCGAGCACAGGAAAGGTGAAGGGTTCGCAGACGTACAGAAATTCCATGTTCGTCTTCTCCCGGAGCTCTATCAGCATCTCAACCCAATGAAACCTGCCGAAGCCAAGGAAATGGAAAAGGCCCTCTGTGCCGCGCTACGGAGCGCAGGTATTGGATGGGTCACGATGGGCAGCAAGCGTCGCGCCTCAAAGGAGAAGAAACAATAATGGCAAAAACCCCGCGCGAAAAAGACGTCTCCACGCTCACCCATGACAAGGCGGTGCGGCTAAACAATCCGACGGCCGAGATGGCGTCGCTCTATGAGCAGCAGGTGGAAATGCTGGGCGAGAGCTCTCGTGAGATGCGCATCCCACGCGACCGACCGCTGGAACATGGCGTGGAGCGGGATCGGGACATGGATCGCGATCCGCAGGTCATCTGGAACGGCGTGAAGATCAAGATCACAGAGGCGCAGAGGAAGAAGCTGGCCGAGACGGGCGAGATCGAGATCGGCGACGCCCAGCTCGTCTGGCGCGGCAAGGACCGGCAGGACTGGTCCGATCTCGTGGTCAATGCGCCGCCGCTCTATATCCAGGAAAAGGTGCATCCCAAGGCGATCATCGACGATCTCAAGCGCCGGACGAACAAGGCCCGCGAGGAGAAGTCGGACGCGCCCGATCTGTTTGCCGATTTCAACGGTATTGCCGATCCGGAGGCGCGGGCGGAATTCTACCAGCACACCAAGCATTGGCAGAACCGCATGATCCTCGGCGACTCGCTGCAGGTGATGGCGAGCCTCGCCGAGCGTGAGGAGATGCGCGGCAAGGTGCAGTGCATCTATTTCGACCCGCCCTATGGCATCAAGTTCAATTCGAACTGGCAGGTCTCGACCATGAGCCGGGACGTGAAGGACGGCAAGAAGGAGGATGTCAGCCGCGAGCCGGAACAGGTGAAGGCCTTTCGCGACACCTGGAAGGACGGCATCCACTCCTATCTCACCTATCTGCGCGACCGCCTGATGGTGGCGAGGGAACTGCTGACAGAGAGCGGCTCGATCTTCGTGCAGATCGGCGATGAGAACGTGCATCGCGTCAGGGCGGTGATGGATGAGGTTTTTGGTGAGGAGAACTTTCTTAGCCAGATTGCATTTCAAAAGACAGGAGGCTTCGCGCCATCAGGCGTTTCAAACATACTCGATCATGCCTTGTGGTACGCGAAAAACTCGTCTGTCGCCAAGATTCGATCGGTTTATCAATACATGCCGATGCCAGAGGTCGATGACCCTTATTATGTGATGTTGGACGACGGAGATGGAATTTCTAAGCGAGTTAGTAAAGATCAACGCGCTCTGCTGAAAGAGGAACAGCAGTTGGCTCTGTACCGGTTCGGCCCTCTGAAATCTGACGGGGGCTCCTCGCAGCCGCAACGATTTGAATTTCGCGGAAAAGTTTACACCCCGGGGACTAGCAGTCACTGGAAAACCAATCTTGCAGGAATGGCTCGATTAGGTCGAGCTGGTAGAATCCTGGAAACGAAGACAGGCATTCACCACAAGCTATACTGGGGGAATTTCCCCGCGAAGCGAATAGACAATATTTGGCTTGATACGCAATCCGGCGGCTTTGGTGAGCAGCGCTACTATGTAGTTCAAACAACCAACAAGGTCATTGAACGCTGCATTCTGATGACAACCGATCCAGGCGATCTTGTACTTGATCCGACTTGCGGATCGGGCACTACCGCAACAGCTTCCGAACAGTGGGGGCGTCGGTGGATTACCATCGATACTTCGCGTGTTGCGTTGGCCCTCGCTCGCACACGGCTCATGAGTGCACGTTATCCATATTTCCTCTTGGCAGACAGCCGCGAGGGGCGCGCCAAAGAGCAGGACGTTTCCGGAAAAATCCAGTCTGGCACACCAGTGACCAGCGATATACGCCTCGGCTTTGTCTATGAACGTGCGCCACACATCACACTGAAGAGCATCGCCAATAACGCTGAAGTCGACGTGATCTGGGAGAGGTGGCAGGACGTGCTGGAGCCGCTGCGCCGACAACTCAACGAGGCCCTCTCCACCAGTTTCGAGGAGTGGGAAATCCCCCGCGATCTCGACGCCTGGCTGAACAGTAAGGACGGGCAGGCCAAGGTGCATCTGGCGATCGACGCGGTGCGCAAGCTGCATGTCGGCTGGTGGGAAGGCCGCATTGCCCGTCAAAAAGAGATCGATGCCTCGATCGCCCGCGCCGCCGACGTCGAACTGCTCTACGACCGTCCCTATGAAGACAAGAGCCGCGTGCGCGTTGCCGGTCCCTTCACCGTCGAGAGCCTGTCGCCGCATCGCGTCGTCGCCGCCCGCGAGGACACGTTCGGCGCGGAGCTTGCCGCATCGGGCGCGATCACCTCCCGCGCGTCCACCCCCGCCAACATGCCGGAGGCCGATTTCGGCGAGATGGTTCTGGCACATCTCCGCAGCGCCGGCGTCCACCAGCAGGAGAAGCGCGACACGATCCACTTCAATTCCATCGAGCCCTGGCCGGGCAATTTTATTGCCGCAGAGGGCCGCTATACCGATGGCGGCGCGGTGGAGAAGCGCGCCGCAGTCCTGATCGGTCCGGAATTCGGCACGCTGACCCGCAGCCAGATCACGGCTGCCGCCCGCGAAGCGTCCGACGCGCGCTTCGACGTGCTGATCGCCTGCGCCTTCAATTTCGACGCTCAGGCCACCGACCTAAGCCGGCTCGGCCCCCTCGCCATCCTGAAGGCGCGCATGAACCCCGACCTGCACATGGCCGAGGACCTGAAGAACACCGGCAAAGGCAACCTTTTCGTCGTCTTCGGCGAGCCGGATGTCGAAATCCTCGATGCGCCCGGCGGCGAGATCAAGGTCAAGGTCCACGGCGTCGACGTCTTCGACCCCGCGACCGGCGAAATCCGCTCCGACGACGTCAAGGGCATCGCCGCGTGGTTCATCGACACTGATTACGACGAGGAAAGCTTCTTCGTCCGCCACGCCTATTTCCTCGGCGCGAACGATCCCTACAAATCGCTAAAGACGGCGCTGAAGGCGGAGATCGATCCGGATGCGTGGGAGACGCTCTATGCCGATACGTCACGGCCGTTCGCGCGGCCAAGCACGGGGCGGATCGCGGTGAAAGTTATCAACCACTTCGGGGACGAGGTGTTGAAGGTGTTTGGGGTGTAATGTGGCTTGATCAACGCATCGAATAGTTTCGTAATTTTCCGACAGTAATGGACACGATATGCGCAAACACATCACAGACCTGATATTGTCAGGTGAAATTATGAACTACGGGAAATGGCTTTCTACAGTAGTTGGCGAATTGGCATCAAGCATTGACGGCTTGGACAATATGTCGCCCATCGCCATGCTGCCACTCGCGGGAATAGCTGCCAACAACGGCACCAGTGCAAGTCAATTAGCAATTGCCTGCGACATGGAGCTCACTGAAGTTGAAAAGCAAATCGACGCGCTCTGCGAGTTTGGATTCATCACAAACGTAGACGATACTTTCAACCTTACGACAAAGGGCGAAAAGACATTCAACGCATTTGGCAGAAGCATGATCCTCTATGAGAAATTTCAGCTTGGAAGACGAAAGGAAGAAGTCGATCGCATTTCCAAGATAATCAATGATGTTGCTGAGTTTTGATATTCGCGTCTAGGAACAGCATGATGCCAACGATCCTCGCCGACAGCTTCACCGCATCCTTGGCCAAGCTCACCAATGAGGAGCAGAAGCAAGCCAAGCTGACGGCGTTTGACCTGCAGACCGATCCCAACCGACCTGGCCTGCAGTTCCACCGCATTGACGCCTCCAAGGACCCGAACTTCTGGTCCGTCCGCGTCAATCGCGATCTCAGGATCATCATCCACAAGACCGGCGACAGTGTGATGCTCGCCTATGTCGATCATCACGACGACGCTTATGCCTGGGCAGAGCGGCGGCGAATCGAGGCGCATCCGCGCACAGGCGCAATCCAGATCGTCGAGGTGCGCGAGCGTGTCGAGGAGATTGTGATCCAGCCGGCGCCGGCGCAACAGCCAGAGTTGCCGTTCGTCGTTCCGGCCGCGCCGTCCGTTTCTGCCCTGCCGCTGTTTTCGAAACTGTCCACGGACGACGTACTGTCGATCGGGGTGCCCGAGGACTGGATCAAGGATGTCCTCGACGCAAGCGAGGACAAATTCTTCACACTTGCAAATCACCTACCGCAGGAAGCAGCCGAGGCTTTGCTGGAATATGCTGCAACGGGTGTTCTCAGTAAGCCGGCGCCGGTTACCACCGATCCCTATAGCCATCCCGATTCGCAACGGCGGTTCCGTATCCTGGAAGGGCATGAGGAACTGGCGGCCGCGCTCGACCAGCCGTTCGAAAAATGGGCGGTGTTCCTTCATCCCTCACAGCGGATGTTGGTGGACCGGGACTTCGGCGGACCGGTGCGTGTGGTCGGCTCCGCCGGCACGGGAAAGACCGTGGTCGCCTTGCACCGTGTCGCTCGCATTCTCCGCGACGAGCCGCAGGCGAAGGTACTCCTGACGACTTTCTCGGAGCCGCTTGCCACCGCGCTGAAGCGCAAGCTTGGCGTGCTCCTTGCCGACACCCCCTCTCTCGCCGACAGGGTGACCATATCGTCCTTCGAACAAGCGGCAGCTGACCTGTTCGCGCTCATGACGGGGCGGAAGGCCTATCTGGTCGACCGAGAAAAACTGAGGGCACTTATCACCGGCGCGGCGAATGCGGGCTGCATAACGAAACACACGCCGCAATTCCTGAATTCCGAATGGGAGCACGTCATCGACGCCTGGCAAATCGATAGCGCCGAAACCTATGCAACTGTGCCGCGGATGGGGCGTAAGAATCGACTTGGCGCGAAACAGCGCGATGAACTCTGGACAGTGTTTGCGGAGGTCCGCAGGCAATTGCGCGCAAAGGCGCTGTTGACCGCTGCCGACCTGTTCACTGTGGTTACCAACCACTTCCGGGACCGCGCAGACAGGCCGTACACGCATGTAGCCGTCGATGAGGCCCAGGACCTCGGCGTCGCCGAACTGCGGTTC
Source organism: Ensifer sp. SSB1 (assembly GCF_016652895.1). Taxonomy (NCBI): domain Bacteria; kingdom Pseudomonadati; phylum Pseudomonadota; class Alphaproteobacteria; order Hyphomicrobiales; family Rhizobiaceae; genus Ensifer; species Ensifer sp. SSB1. The sequence continues at coordinate 1,856 of NZ_JAEPRP010000112.1, read as the reverse complement.
CTGAACGCCATCGTGCCCAGCCGACCGGACTCGCTCTTCTTCGCCGGGGATATTGGCCAGCGCATCTTCCAGCAGCCATTTTCCTGGAAGGGGCTGGGTATCGACGTGCGTGGGCGGTCGTTCACGCTCAAGGTCAACTATCGCACCTCGCATCAGATAAGAAGGATGGCGGATCGGCTGCTTCCCGAAAGTGTCCGAGACGTCGACGGTGAGGAAGATCAGCGCAAGGGTACGGTATCTGTCTTTGATGGAGTTGAGCCGGTTATCGTCGTTGCACCGACAATCGAGGAAGAGGCTACGGCTGCGTCGCAATTCCTTCGCAACCTTCTGGAACAGGGAATACGAGCCAACGAAATCGGCATCTTCTGTCGATCAAACGATCAGATCGCTCGTGCATCGAAGGTGGCCGAACTGGCAGCCGTCGAGACAGTTTCATCGCTTGTCGGGCGAGGCCCCGAAGAGGCAGTGCTCATCGGTACGATGCATCTCGCAAAAGGATTGGAATTCCGTGCAGTCCTGATCGTCGCATGCGACGAAGGGGTCCTGCCGCTGGCGGCGCGGATCGATGAGGTCGCCGACGAATTCGAGCTGGATGAAGTCGTGGCAACAGAACGACAACTGCTTTATGTCGCCGCAACCCGCGCCCGGGACCATCTCTTCGTCTCCGCGGTTGCCCCCGGCTCCGAATTCCTCGAGGACTTGGCTGACGTCTGATCAGGTCCCCCGATTGCCGTTTCGAATAAGCGCTGGTCCCCATTCGGTTTTCAATAGGAGCGCGATTCAAACGCAAACGGCGTTATCAGGAGTAATGGGGGGAAAACTCATGCGCAAATTTGAACGTCGTTTGCTCAGTTGGTTCTTTGGAAACTCACACAACCAGTAAGCGGGGTAGCTGCGCAAAGCCGCCATATCACAGTTCAGAGGCCGTCGAGTGGGACGTCAGATGACGCTTGGGTCTGAACGGAAACAGACCGTCGGAGTACCTGTCAGCCAGGTCTTCGAAGACATCCTCACTCTCCCGGACGTCGAAACCCTGACGTTCCAGCTCTTCAACGATGGCTTGAGAAAGCTTGTCCAGGGCCACCCGCGCATCTTCCCGTCCCTGAGCGGCCACGATCATCTGCCAGAGTAGCACCCTCGCCAGATCGTCCCGTGACGGTCGACGCCGGGTCTTAGCGTTATCCCTCACGCGCTGTTGACGAGCGAGCTGTTCTGCATTGCGTTGTTTCTTCGATTTCCGGGGCATTGCCTGACTCCTTGTTGAGCAACCTTAGCGTCGCCGCCGTACATGCAAGGAACAAACGCCACTTCCTATGTTGGCAATCCGGATATAGATGACCGGCCCGCCTTTGTCAGGGAAAAGACGGCGCTCGGGCCGCAAACGCGGTTTGCCTCGGAATCGAAGAGTTGGAAATTGGAAACGAAAAGCGGGACTCAAGAATCGCGGAAGGGTAAATTGATTTGATGTGCTTCAAGTCGCCCGGAACGCAATCCAAGGCATAGGTGCTTTGACCTAAAGGGCAGCGCGTTACAGGCAACGTACACCAGTTTGGATCGCGTTGCCACCAAGCCGGGATGTGGCCTCACATGCTACGAAGCGGACCGATGCCGAGGCTTCCGAGCAGCAACGCAGGGCTGCGCCTCCCTCACGCCGTGTTCTGCCATTCGACGCCACCGGCCGTCTCACGGCTGCGTGTGACAGGCCCACCGGACTGACAAACGTCACTTTGAGAATCGCCGTTTCATAGGCCGGAATCGATTTATCCGACTTTGGACTCGACATTCCGGAGAACGGAATCGGCATTCGGGACTTGGGAATCGGAGTGGCGCCGGTCGGAATCGCGAACTCAGAGCCA
>NZ_JAEPRP010000111.1:0-23889 GCF_016652895.1 Ensifer sp. SSB1 | reverse complement strand
AACTCTTCAGGGATAAGAGGCAGGAGACGGCAGAGGCAAAGACGGAACAGCAAGAGGCCGAGGAATCCGGAGAAACGGAAGCCTTCGAACTCGCCCGCACGGGCACCTGATCTCATCGACCTGTCACAGGCTGGCGAAGGGCGCTTGAGCCTCGCCAGCCGATTTCGGTTTGCTTCGAGATGCGCTAAGCAGGGACGCCCGCTGCCGGCCAAGGCCGCGGAAACGGGAGATGCGCATGACGATCGTCGACGACCTGAAACAAGCCCTCGGCGATATCGTGCTCACCGGAGCCGAGATCGGCGAACGCCATCGCAGCGACGCCAGCCTGATCGGCCGCGAGCTGCCGAAGGCTGTGATCCGGCCGACAACCAGCGAAGAGATCGCCACAGCCCTCCGGCTCTGCAACGGGACCAACCAGAGCATCGTCGTTCAGGGCGGGCTGACCGGACTTGCCGGCGGCGCAAATGCCGGCAGTGACGCGGTGGTGATTTCGCTCGAACGGTTCACCGGCATAGAAGAGATCGACCCGCAAGCCGGGACCATGACGGTGCGCGCCGGTACGCCGCTCGAAGTGGCGCAACGCGCCGCCGAAGACGCCGGCTTCCTGCTGCCGATCGATCTTGGCGCCCGCGGCACCTGCCAGATCGGCGGCAATCTCGCCACCAATGCCGGCGGTATCCGCGTGCTGCGCTATGGCGTGACGCGCGACAATGTGCTCGGCCTCGAAGTCGTGCTCGCCGAAGGAACCGTGATCTCGTCGCTCAACAAGATGATCAAGAACAACACCGGCTACGATCTGAGGCAGTATTTCATCGGTTCCGAGGGAACACTCGGGGTGATTACCCGCGCGGTCCTGCGCCTGCGGCCGCTGCCCGCCGGCCGACTGACGGCGCTCTGCGCGCTGGACAGCTACGACAATGTGGTTGCCTTCCTGACACGATGCCAGCGGCGCCTGCCAGGGCTCTCGGCCTTCGAGGCCATGTGGCAGAACTATTTCCGCTTCAATGCCGAGGCGGGCAAGCAGAAGCTTTTTGATGACGTTCCGCCCTTCGCCGTCATCGTCGAGCAGGACCTGCTGGGGGATGACAGCGAGCGCGATGCATTCGAAGCCATTCTCGGAGAGGCGCTCGAAGACGGCATCATCTTCGATGCGCTGATTGCCCAGTCGGAGAAAGAAAGCCGCTCCTTCTGGAGCGTTCGCGAGGGCCACGCGATGGACCAGCTGCTGCCAGCCCTGGTCAACCTCGATATCAGCCTGCCGATCGGCGAGATCGGCCGCTTCGCCGAAGAATGCGGCGAGGCTCTTTCCGCCCGTTTCCCGGCCGCCCATGTCTCCTTCTTCGGCCATGTCGCCGACAGCAATCTGCACGTCGCCTTCTCGGAACCCGACAGCGACGCGGAAACGCCGCATGTCGTCGACGAAATCGTCTATGAGATCGTGCGGCGCTACAAAGGTTCGATTTCGGCCGAACACGGCATCGGCACGCTGAAGCGGGATTTCCTCGACCATTCGCGCAGCCCCGCCGAGCTTGAACTGATGCGCCGGATCAAGCAGGCGCTCGACCCGAACGGCATCCTCAATCCGGGCAAGGTGATCTGAGCCAGCGAGGGAAGCTGTGACACAGTTTTCTATCGCTGGAATAAGGCTTCAAAGCCAGGAAGCCGGCGTCTTCGGCAGGCGCCCATCCGGGTCGATCACCTTCAACTCTGCCCCCTCGCCTTCGTTCCAACGCCAGAGCGCGACGCAGGTACCGCCGGGCGACATGAAGGACGGATAGACTAGCCCGTCGAAGCCGCGCGCGCCGAGCTCCACCTGCAGCCGATGTGTCTCCGGCACCAGATCGCGATCGAGCACATCGCGCCATTCGCATCGATGGATCTCTTCGGTGAACCCAAGATCGGACAGCGTATCCGCCGCCGTCAGATCAGCAAGGCGCGCATAGCGCAGTTCGAGCTGGGCGATCAGCGCCGGGTGCTGGACGAAACCCTGATTGTATTCGGCCCAGGCGGTCGAGAGTTCGCGGGCAGCGTAGATCGCGGGTGTTCCAACAGGGTTCCAGCGCCCGCCGAAGCGCGCGGCGCCCTCACCGGAGAGCGGCGCATGCGCCCAGCGCGGGACATAGGCGCGCCAAAGGCGCACCGGCTCGCTTCCCGCCATCAGGCGTAGACGCCGGAACGCACGGCCTCGAGGTAGGCGAGCACCTTGTCGGCCTTGCCTTCGCCGACGAGGTCATAGGCGGTCTTGCCGGCCCAGCCGGGGATCGGCTGGTGCTTGAACCAGATGACGGCGCGGCTGTCGTCTCCTGCCATTTCACCGGCCATCGCGAGGATGCGCACGACGACGCTCAAAGCCGCATCGACCTTGCGGGCACTCGACTTCGCCGTCAGCGTGTTGCGGGCGACACCGATCAGCCTCGCCAGTTCGGCAAGCGTGACGCCGAGGCGATCGGCGACCAGCCGGGCGGAGAGAAAGGACGATTGGCTCTCGCCGTAGTCGGCGGCGGAGACATTGAAACCGACGGCAGCCATGGCACGATCCGATCTTGCTTTGATCATCATGTGATCAAAATAGGCTCAAATAGCGCCCACTTCAAGGAAGCCTATTGCCGCCAGGAAGGCTCACGCTTGTCGAAGAAGGCGCCGACACCCTCACGCGCCTCGTCGGACTCCCAGCAATCGGCAAGCTGCTCGATCGTCGCGGCAATAGTTTGTTCGGTGATCGGGGCGCCGAGTGAACGCGCAAGCCGCTTGGCCCGGCCAGTGGCTTCCGGCGCGACCGCGAAATAGGGCTCGATCTCCGCTTCGACCGCTGCGTCCAGCGCGTCGGCCGCGACAACGGTGGTGGCGAGCCCCAGGGCGCGTGCCTCCTCCGCACTGAACAGCCGAGCGGACATGAACAGTGGCCGCGCCTTGCCCTCGCCGATACGGGCGACGACATAGGGGCTGATGGTGGCCGGGATCAGGCCGAGACGCGTCTCGGTCAGACCGAACTTGGCGCCGGCCGCGGCAACCGCCGCGTCGCAGATGCTCATAAGGCCGACACCGCCACCGAAGGCATTGCCATGCAGGCGACCGACCACCGGCTTGGCGATCTCGTTCAGCGCCTTGAACATCAAGGCCAGCCGCGTCGCCTCGGCAATGCGGGTCGCCCGATCCGCGTCGAACTGTTCGCGCATCCAGCCAAGATCGCCACCGGCGCAGAAGCTGCGGCCTTCGCCCTCCAGGATAACCGCGCGGACCGAGCGATCGACCGAAAGCAGGTGCGCCGCCTCAGTCAACTCTCTGATCATCCGCGCCGAAAGCGCATTGTGCTTCTGCGGCAGCGCCAGCGTTAGCCGGGCGACACCGCGTGCGTCGGTGGCAATCCGGATCGTTTCGAAGGTCATGATCGTGTCCTCAAGGTCCGCGCGAAAGCGGCCGCCTGATCGAGCTTCGCCGCGTTGAGGCCGGTCGAGAACCCTTTACCTGTGACGAAGGCGTTGACGGCGAGCGTATCGACGTTGCCGGCAGCACCCGGCGCATAGGGGCAGCCGCCGAGACCGCCTGCCGACGCATCGAAGACCCTGAGTCCGCGATCGAGCGCAACGGCAATGTTGTCGAGCGCGCGGCCGGATGTATCGTGAAAATGCCCGGCGAGCCTATCGGCCGGGATGATGTCGAGCACCGCAGCCAGCATCGCGTCCACCGCCTCCGGTGTACCGCGGCCGATCGTATCGCCAAGGCTGATCTCGTAGCAGCCGAGTTCATCAAGCAGGCCGGCGACATGGGTGGCGCTGGCCGGCCCGATCGCACCCTCATAGGGGCATTCGACGACGCAACTGACATAGCCGCGGAGCGGAAGTCCCTTCTCTCGGCACACTTCTGCAACCGGCCGGAAGCGCTCGATGCTCTCGGCAATCGAACAATTGATGTTCTTCTGCGAGAAGGTCTCGGAAGCGGAAGCGAAAATCGCCACCTCGTCGGCGCCCGCGTCAAGTGCCGCCTCAAGCCCGCGCATGTTGGGCGTCAGCACCGCGTAACGTGTACCGGAGCGCCTTTGAATGCCGGCCATCACCTCGGCGGCGTCGGCCATCTGCGGCACCCATTTCGGGCTGACGAAGCTCGTCACCTCGATCCGCTGGTAGCCGCAGTCGGACAGCATGTCGACCAGGCGGATCTTGTCGGCGGTTGGGACGAGCCCGCTTTCGTTCTGTAGCCCGTCGCGCGGCGCCATCTCGACGATCGTCACATACCCAGGCGACGCTCCACTCATTCCGCGCTCTCCGGCTGGAGCATCACCAGAACGGCGCCGGCAGTCACCTGCTCGCCTTCGCTGACCAACACGCTCTCGACGACGCCGGCGCGCGAGGCCGACAGTGTGAGCTCCATCTTCATCGCCTCCATGACGGCGAGCGCCTGTCCCTTTTCGACCGCGTCACCGGGGCGGACCCGGATGAGCTTGACGATGCCGGGCATCGGCGCCGATACCTCGTCATCGGCCACCTCGCTGGAATGACCGGCCCCTAGCGCATCGGGCAGACGCAGGACATAGCTCTCACCGTTGAGGAACAGGGTGATCTGCTCGCCTTCGCGCAGGAAGCGGAACTCATGCTGCGCACCCGAGATTTCCGCACGGGCGCCATCGGCGAAGCGGTCGAGGATCACCACGGGCAGTGCCGCGGTTCCTGTGTGAACCGCGAACTGGTCGCGACCGCGAGCGGCGAGCGTCACTGTCGATCGCCCGCCCGTGTGCTCGATCGTGACGTTCCGGCTGGCATCGCTCCAGATCTGCCAGTGGCCGAGCGAAGACCACGGATCGGGAGATCCATCGGGCAGCAGCGCTCCGGTAGAGACGATCGCCGCCAGTGCCAGTGCCGCATCGCTCGGCGCCATCGTTGCCGTGAGATGATCGATCGAACGGTCGATCAGGCCGGTATCGGGATGTCCGGCGCGGAAATCCGGTTCCGCAGCAAGGCGCGCCAGAAAATCGAGATTTGTGATGGTGCCACCGATGCGGCACGCCCTCAGCGCATTTTCAAGTTTCGCAAGCGCGGCCGAACGGTTCGGGCCGTGAACGATCAGCTTGGCGATCAGCGGATCATAGAAAGGCGTGATCCGGTCGCCCTGCCGTACACCGGCGTCGACACGTACGCCATCCTCCGGGAAGCTCATCGTCGTCAGCCGCCCCGTCGCCGGAAGGAAGCCGCGAGATGGGTCTTCCGCATAGATGCGGGCTTCGAACGCCCAGCCGTCGATGCCGATCTCGCTCTGGCGTTTGGGCAGCGCTTCGCCGGCCGCCGCCCGCAGCTGCCATTCGACGAGATCTATGCCGGTGATCGCCTCGGTCACCGGATGCTCGACCTGAAGCCGGGTGTTCATTTCCATGAAATAGAACTGATCCGGCCAAAGCCCGTTCGTCACGTCGGCGATGAATTCGACGGTGCCGGCGCCGACATAGCCGATCGCTTGGGCAGCCCGAACCGCAGCATCGCCCATGGCTTGCCGCACTTCCGCGGTCATGCCGGGGGCCGGCGCTTCCTCGATCACCTTCTGGTGGCGGCGTTGCAGCGAGCAGTCACGCTCGAAAAGGTGCAGAATATTACCGTGCCGGTCGCCGAAGACCTGCACCTCGATATGCCGCGGCTTCGTCAGATATTTCTCGATCAGCACCGAGCCGTCGCCGAAGGCGGCCTCCGCCTCGCGCCGCGCCGCTTCGAGTGCGGCCAAAAACTCGGGAGCGCTGTCGACGCGCCGCATGCCCTTGCCGCCGCCGCCGGCACGCGCCTTGATCAGCACCGGATAGCCGACAGTCGCTGCCTCTTCCGCAAGGAATTCGGCTTCCTGCCGCTCGCCGTGGTAACCGGGGACCACCGGCACGCCGGACAGTTCCATCAGTGCCTTGGCTGCATCCTTCAAACCCATCGCACGGATCGCGCGCGCCGAAGGCCCGACGAAGGTGATGCCCGCCGCTTCGACGGCTTCGGCGAAATCCGCATTCTCCGAGAGAAAGCCATAGCCTGGATGGATCGCATCGGCGCCGACCGAGCGCGCTGCGGCGATGATGCGTTCGGCCGAAAGATAACTTTCGAGCGCCGGCGGCGGACCGATGCGGATCGCCTCATCGGCGAGCGCCACATGCAGTGCTCCCACGTCGGCGTCGGAGTAAACCGCGACCGTGCGAATGCCGAGGCGCTTGGCGGTGCGCATCACCCGGCAGGCGATCTCACCGCGATTGGCAATCAGGAGTTTGGAAAACATCGGCATCCCCAGGCCCTATTGCGCTGCGATCACATCGATTTCGAGCAGCCAGCCGGCATCGAAAATCCCGGCGATCGCTACCGTCATGGCGGGCGCGAGAGCACCCAGATATTCCTGCCGGGCCGCGCGGTTGGCCATCGCGTGCTGCCGGTCGGCAAGCAGGACCGTCACCTTGACGATATCCGCCTTGCTCATGCCCGCGGCGCGCAATTGCGCATCGATATTCGACCAGACCTGACGCGCCTGCGCCTCGAACCCTTCCGGCAGGACGTCTTCGGCGCTGAGCGGCACCTGACCGCTGACGAACAAAAGGCGCTGGAAATCTTCGAGCCGTACGGCCTGCGAATAGCCTCCGCGCGGTTGCGGCGCATCGCCGGCATTGATGTTTTCGCGTTTCATCCGGATCTCCCTACATCCTGAAGAGGCCGAAGCGCGTGTCTTCGATCGGCGCGTTGAGCGCTGCCGAAAGCGACAGGCCGAGCACATCGCGGGTCTTGCGCGGATCGACGACGCCATCGTCCCAAAGTCTTGCCGAGGCATAGAGCGGGTGGCTCTGGCGCTCGAAGAGATCGAGGATCGGCTGGCGAAACCGCGCCTCCTCCTCGTCGCTCCAGGGCGTGCCCGCCCGCTTCAGCGCCTCGCTGCGCACCGTCGTCAACACGCCGGCCGCCTGTTCGCCGCCCATGACGGAGATGCGGCTGTTCGGCCAGGTCCACAGGAAGCGCGGCGAGAAGGCGCGGCCGCACATGCCGTAATTGCCGGCGCCAAAGGAGCCGCCGACGAGCATCGTCACCTTCGGCACCCGCGCCGTCGCCACCGCGGTCACCAGCTTTGCACCGTGCTTGGCGATGCCCTCGGTCTCGTATTTCCGCCCGACCATGAATCCGGTGATATTCTGCAGGAACACAAGCGGGATCTTGCGCTGGGCGCAGAGTTCTACGAAATGCGCGCCCTTCAATGCCGATTCCGAGAATAGCACGCCATTGTTGGCGATGATGCCGACCGGGATGCCGTGGACATGGGCAAAGCCGCAGACGAGCGTCGTACCATAACGCGCCTTGAACTCGTCGAAGCGAGAACCGTCGACGACGCGGGCGATGACCTCGCGGATATCGTAGGGCGTGCGCAGGTCGGCGGGCACGATGCCGGCGATCTCTTGCGGATCGTAGAGCGGCGGCTCGGGCGTCGCGAGTTCGACCGACAGCGGCTTCCGGCGATTGAGCGCAGCAACGGCGCGGCGGGCGAGCGCCAGCGCATGGGCGTCGTCCCGCGCCAGGTGATCGGCTACGCCGGAAAGGCGGGTATGCACGTCGGCGCCACCGAGATCCTCTGCCGAGACCACCTCGCCGGTCGCGGCACGCACGAGCGGCGGTCCAGCCAGGAAGATCGTGCCCTGCCCCTCGACGATGATCGTCTCGTCCGACATGGCAGGCACATAGGCTCCGCCAGCCGTGCACGAGCCCATGACAACGGCGATCTGCGGAATGCCGGCGGCCGACATGTTGGCCTGGTTGTAGAAGATCCGGCCGAAGTGATCGCGGTCCGGGAAGACCTCGTCCTGGTTCGGCAGGTTGGCGCCGCCGGAATCGACGAGGTAGATGCAGGGCAGATTGTTTTCCGCGGCAATCTCCTGCGCGCGCAGGTGCTTCTTCACCGTCAGCGGATAGTAGGTGCCGCCTTTGACCGTCGGATCGTTACAGACGATCATGCATTCGCGGCCCGAGACCCGACCGATGCCGGTGATCAACCCGGCCGCCGGTGCATCGCCATTGTACATGCCGTGCGCAGCCGTCATTCCGACTTCGAGAAAGGGCGTTGCCGGATCGATGAGGTTGGCGACGCGATCGCGCGGCAGTAGCTTGCCGCGGCTGACATGGCGCTCGCGCGCGGCATCGCCCCCACCGCCGGCCGCAAGCTTCACGGCCTCCTCGACCGTCGAGATCGCCTCGGCCATGGCCGCCTGATTGGCCCTGAACGTTTCGGAGGACGGCGAGATGTGAGATTTCAGAACGGTCATGAGGTCCTCATTGGATCGAGTTCGGCCGCTTTCGTCTCACGCTGCCTAGCTCGTCTCGGTGAACAGCTCCCGGCCGATCAGCATGCGGCGAATTTCGCTGGTACCGGCACCGATCTCGTAGAGCTTGGCATCGCGCAGCAGGCGGCCCGCCGGGTAGTCGTTCGTGTAGCCGTTGCCGCCGAGCGCCTGGATTGCCTCGAGCGCGAGCGCCGTCGCCTTCTCGGCTGCGTAGAGAATGCAGCCGGCCGCATCCTTGCGCGTCGTCTCTCCGCGATCGCAGGCTGCCGCCACCGCATAGACATAGGCGCGCGCCGCATTCGCCGTCACATACATGTCCGCGAGCTTGCCCTGCATCAGCTGGAATTCGCCGATCGGCTGACCGAACTGCTTGCGCTCATGCAGATAGGGGACGACGACATCAAGGCAAGCGGCCATGATGCCGAGGGGACCTGCCGAAAGCACCACGCGCTCGTAGTCGAGCCCGGACATCAGCACGCGAACGCCGCCGCCGACCATGCCGAGCACGTTTTCTTCGGGTACTTCACAGTCTTTGAAGATCAGCTCGCAGGTGTTGGAGCCACGCATGCCGAGCTTGTCGAGCTTCTGGCCGGTGGAAAACCCGGCATAGCCCTTCTCGACGAGAAAGGCGGTGATGCCGCGCGGGCCGGCCGCAGGATCGGTCTTGGCATAGACCACGAGCACGTCGGCGTCCGGACCATTGGTGATCCACATCTTGTTGCCGTTGAGAACATAGCGGTCGCCGCGCTTGTCGGCCCTGAGCGTCATCGAGACGACATCGGATCCGGCGCCGGGCTCCGACATTGCGAGCGCGCCGACATATTCGCCGGAAATCAGCTTCGGCAGGTAACGCGCCTTCTGGTCGGCATTGCCGTTACGATTGATCTGGTTGACGCAGAGATTGGAATGGGCGCCGTAGCTGAGGCCGATCGAGGCAGATGCGCGGCTGATTTCTTCCATCGCCACGCAATGGGCGAGATAGCCCATGCCGGCACCACCGTGCTCTTCGCCGGCTGTAATGCCGAGCAGGCCGAGTTCGCCCATCTCGCGCCAAAGCTGCATTGGAAATGCGTTGTCTCGATCGGTCTGATCCGCCAATGGCGCTATGCGGTCCGTTGCAAAGCGCTGCACGGTCTCTCGCAATGCGTCAATGTCCTCGCCAAGCGCGAAGTTCAACCCGCCCTGAAACATGTCTATCCTCCCATCGTGCCGGCCAGCGCGGTCTCCTCCCACAGCGGCCGGACGATAACGCTTCATCCTCTACGCGCAACGCGGCGATTGCAACGATATCAATGCCGCGACATGGCCGGACGATAGCACCGCGTTTCGCTAATTTCCTTCCAAAGAGGGGCGAAGCCAAGCACGATATGAAAATCCCGAGGTGCCTATCGATTGCATCCTGTGCGTGAAGCGATCGCCGGGCGCGCGCGACCGCAACAGGTGCAGATCGTCCACACGGAAATCGTAGAGATTCTGCGGCTGGTTCGAAGAGCGCAGAGGCTCAATTCTTGTTCGGCCAGATTTCCTGGCTATCGCCAACGGCCGCCAGGCCCTGCATGGCGTCGCGATTGCCCGTGGCAGCGAGCGCCCCGAATATCCGCCGGGCTTCCTCAAAGCGATTGAGGTTCATATAGGCATAACCGCGCAGCACCATCAGGTCCTGGCGCCGGCTTGAAATTTGTCCGAGCTGGTCCAGAAACAGGATCGCCTCGCGATAGCGCTTGGCATCGAAGGCCGCAATGGCGCGATCGGCCAGAATGGCCGTCTGCAACTCGTCAACTCGCCCTTGGCTCTGCCGCGACTTGGTTGCGGAAACCGCGGCCTTGTTGGTCAGGCCGGCGCGCAAGTACGCGAGGCTCTGGCCGTAGGCGGCGTCTTCTCGGATCTGCGATGCCGGGGCCTGAAGCGCGACTTCGAAAGCTTCGGCCGCCTCCAGCGGACGGTTGAGGTCCATCAGGCACCAGCCGCGGTTGAGCGCCGCCTGCGGCACCAGTCTGGCTGGGTTGATCGTCGTTCTGCAGCCAGCTCCGCTGCGCACGACTTTTTGGGTGGTGCCGGCGACCCGTGGCCTTTGGGCAACCGGCTGCTCGACGGTCTCCATCACAACGGTCGTGCGCGTAGAAGCCTCTGGAGAGCTCCTCTGCGTCTCGGCAGTCGGGACCCGCGCACGGTTGACGTCGGCAAGCTGTTCTTTGACTTCGCCGAGGCGGGCGATGCGTTCAGAACGACCCGACCACAGTCGCTGGATCTCGACGACCCCGTCCTTGTCGCCCAACTGGTCGCGGCTGAGCGCAAGGCCGTAGGCCGAAGGTTCGTCGTCCGGCTTCCAGCGGAGCGCCGTCGCGAACCATTGCGCAGCGGTCGCCGGCTGATTGAGGGCGCGCGCGTACCAGCCGAACTGCTGTGCCGTTGCCGGCTCACGGGCCTTGGTGGTTTCCGCGGCGATCCGCGCCAACACGGCCGCATCCAGGGTCATCGGCGGATCGATCGCGAGCAGGTTGGCCGTGGCCGCAAAGTACGTTGCGAGTGCGTCGGGCGAACTGTCCCGCCACGGATAGAGAACCGCTTCCGCCTCCGCAGGCACCTTGCGGGCAACCAGCGTCAAAGCCAACCCCTGCGAGGCCGAAGCGGAATCTTCCTTGTCGTGCGCACGCCGGAACCATTGCTCGGCAGCACTCATGTTGTCGCGCCGCAAATGATACCAGCCGAGCAGCAGCGCATCGCTCGCCGTGCCACCGGCCGCGGCCAAGCGCTCGACGCGCTGGACATATTTCGGATCGACCGTGAGCGCCTTGTCCGTGTCACCTTCGGCGACGAAACGCCGGGCGAGGTCGTCGCGGACGCTCTCGAATTCCGCGACACCTTCGGGAGAACTGCGCTCGAGCGCGAGGAGGTCCTGCATCGTTGCGTAAGGTAGCGTCGCAGCGGCCTTCTGCACGGTGGCGAGCCGTTCCGGAGCGTCCTCGCAGTTGTTCAAGACGTAAAGATAGGCATCGCGCGCCCGCTCGGGGCGCTTGGTCTCGGCAAAGGCCTGGGCGACATGCCAGAGCACATCCACCTCCGAACAGGTGAGAAGGCTCGGCGTGCTGGCGGCGACCGAGATCACGGTCTCATACTGCTTGAGTTCGGAGGCGTTCACGAGCCGGGCCCGCGCCTCGGCGACGTTCAGGCGCTCCAGAAGATCCGATGGCGGCTGCCATGCGGCATCCTTCGCCTGACGCTCGGCGATCGCCTGGCGGACTTCAGCGTAGCGGCCTTCCGAATAGCCCTTCCACATGGTTTCGAGCGCGACGTCATTGTTCCGTGGCACGGCCAACGGGTCGGACGGCGGCACCCAATCCGGATAGAGTGAACGCAAGCGCGAAATTTCGGCCTGAAGTCGACCAGTATCGCCTTTTGCCGCGAAGTAGCGAAGCGCCGATTCGTCGACGACGGGAGGCGTCTTTCTCTGGCTCGCCCTTTCTTCGGAAGGTTTATCGGCCTGTGCAACCTCGGTGAACTGTGGAGCCGGGCTTCGCGAGGCCTTGTCCGTCAGGCTGGCAATAGCTGTGGTCGTCTCCGGCGATGGGTCAGGCAACCCCGGGAGCTTATTGCTGTTTGGCCGCAGGAAGCCGCCATCGGTCAGTCCGGCAACCCCGATCACCGTAGTCATCACAGCGGCAATGGCAACGATTGAGGATTTCATAGACACTCCGGACGCTCCTGCTCGATGGCATTGGTGCGGCGTCGCTCGACAACGTTCAAGACCGCCGGACCGCCGGGCGGCGGCAGGATCAGTGCATTTTCCGCGAGAACCATCACGCTGCCGGTCGGCGTTCCGACATCCTGGCGCGTCGTGCAACCGGATATCGCCGCCGTTGCAGCCAGCAAAGCTGCCACCGCGAAGGGAGCATGCCAGCCTTTCGAAAGGCGCGGCCGCTCTTCAGGCAGGCCGAATCTCCGAATCAGATATCCTTGCGTCATGGGCTGAGCATTAGTTGATTCACCCCATTTCGAAAACCCGAGAAGAATAGGGGCACCGACGCAACGAGCCCGCGGCTCGCAGCTTTATCGATTTGCAGGATCAGTTTTTTTGAGGAACCGCCTGAAGGCCGGCGCTAGCCGCCGCTCGCGACGCCCAGTCCCGCAAGCTCGGCAAGTGCCGCATGGATCACGTCCGGCCGCGGCGGAGCGATGTCCACGGTCACGGTCAAAGGCTCGCCGGCCGGGTCTTCCAACGTCGCGAGTTGCGTGTCGAGCAGCGAAGCGGGCATGAAATGTCCGGTCCGGCGCTGCATCCGCCCAATGAGAACATCGCGTTCGCCGTGCAGGTAGACGAAAGCGACGGGTCCACCGGCGCAATCGCGCAGCAGATCGCGATAGCTGCGCTTCAGTGCCGAGCAGGAGACGACGAGCGGCGCTTCACCGGCCGCGAGCTGCCGGCCGATCTCCTTCAGCCACGGCAAACGGTCCGCGTCGGTGAGCGGAATGCCCGCCGACATCTTGCGGATGTTTTCCTCGGGATGCAGCGCATCACCTTCGACGAAACGGTAGCCGCAGGCGGCGGCAATGGCCTCGCCGACCGAGGTCTTGCCGGTACCCGACACACCCATCACGACAATGGAGCCGGGAAATGCCAGGCGGATGCCAGCCTCGGACGCGTGATCGTTCGACATGGGCTGCACCTCGCTCCTTGCATCCGCCGCACTGATCCCTCCTGATACCTTTGCGATAGCGGACGAACAAGGCTCCTGAGCAGATACGGCCGGATGCGCCCTAGACGGCAGCGCGGGGACGGGCCACGTCGTTGACGCCCTCGCCATCCGGCGCCTGGCCGTAGCTCATGCGGCGCATCTGGGCGATGACCCGCTCCATCTCGTCGTCCGGCAGAACCGGCGGCTCGCCGAGCGTCAGCGCCTGGACATACATGCGCGACAGGGTTTCGATCTCGATCGCCAGCCACAGGGCGGACTCGAGCGTCTTACCGAGCGAGATCTGGCCGTGCTGGCCGAGCAGGCAGGCGGTACGGTCCTTGAGCGCCACCAGCGCATTGTCGGAAAGCGCCTGGGTACCGAAGGTCGCATATTCGGCGCAGCGGATCGTCGTGCCGCCGGCAATGCCGGTCATGTAGTGGAAACTTGGAATGGTCTTGTGATGGCAGGCAAGCGTCGTCGCATAGACCGAATGGCAATGGAGCACGACGTTGATATCCGTCCGCTCCCGCAGGATATCACGGTGGAACCGCCATTCGGACGACGGGCGAAGACCGGCATAGGTACCGTCGAAATCCATTTCGACAAGGTCGTCGGGCTGCATCGTCTGATAGGGCAGCGACGATGGCGTGATCAGGAAACCGGTATCGGTGCGCACCGAAATGTTGCCTGCGGTGCCCTGATTGATGCCGCTCGAATTCATCCGGCAGCAGATGTCCACCATCTCGCGGCGGAGCGACAGAATGTCGGTCTTGGTCATCGATATGTCCTTTCGAAGTCGCGACTGAAACCATTGTTGTGCCCGGCGCGCGCACGGGCCCGCCATTGCGACGCGTAAACGGCGACCGCTGGCGATAGATGCGAGATGTCACCGGGATCGGCGAGCGAGAGCGGCGCCGGCCCCTTGCGCCGGCCCTCCCCTGCAAGCAGTGCAGCGCCGGATGCCACGCCGTAGGCGTCGAGATTGAAGCGCACCCGCCGGCTCGGCATGAGCGCCGCGACGAGACGGGCATAAAGGGGATCGCGCAGGAAGCTTCCGTCGAGCACGACCAGCGGCCCCGGCCCCAATGCCTCGACGCATTCCACCGTCAGCAAGGCACAATAAAGCAGCGCCAGCGCCTTGCGTTCGACCGGTGTCTCTGCCGGCGGCCCGCCGATACGGCCGCGTCCGGCGCTTCCCGGAAAGAGACCGTCGTCGTCGCCGAAGGACGGCAAGGCCATGGTGCGTCTGGCGATCAGCCCGAGCACCACGTCGTCCGGAACGGGTGCCGCCGAAGGTGCCGTACCCGTCACATGCGAAAATTCGCGCCCGCCCATGGTAAGCACCCCACCGAGCGGGTTGCCGAAGACATCGCTGTTCAATGTCATGCCGCGATGCTCGTCGAGCCGGTCGAGCGGTGTGCGGCCGGAAAAGCCGACGATCCACGTACCGGTGGAAACGACAATGAAATCGCCGAGGCCGGCTGCGTGATAGCGATAGTGATTGAGGCTGCTGTCGTGGCCACCCGCCAGCACGCGCAGTGCCTCCGGTAGCCCGTAGCGGCGGGCGAACTCCGGGCGCACGGAGCCGAGAACCTGCCAGGCATCAGCGAAATCCGGCATCAGCCGTTGCCAGCCGCGCGCACCGACGATGGGCGCAAAGCGACGTTCGGCGACGTTCCAGAGATGCGATTGCGCGCCGAGAAGGCTCGCCTCGGACGTAGCAACGCCGGACAGACGCCAGGCCCAATATTGCGGCAGGCCGAGATACCAGCGCGCGGCGGCGACTGCATCCGGCGCGTGCTCCTGCATCCAGTAGAGCTGGCGCGCCTGGTGGGTGGCGCTGTGCATCATCGCGCTGCCGCGATCGAAGAAGGACCCGGCAAGCGGCGCGTAGCCTTTCCGGATCGCCTCCGGCAGCGGCTGTTCGTAGTCGATCATCGGCAGGGCGGCACCGGCTGCTGCGTCCGGGTCATCGCCGACGAGCACGCCGCCGGACCCATGACCGGCAGCGACGAAGGTTTGCAACGGATGGCGGCTGGCGAGCGCTGCGAGACTGGAGAAGATCCATTCGCCGAGGCTATCGAGATCGTGATGCCGCCAGGGAGGCCCCGGCAGCACCGGATTGGCGACGCTCAGTGTTTCCAGAACGACGCCATCGGCCGTGACCGCGTTAAGCTTCACATTGGTCTTGCCGACATCGAGTACGGCCACCGTAGCGGTTTCGTCGTCTGCCTTGAATGACATCTCGCGAGCCTCCACTGTCAACAGAGTCAGGCGCCGAAGCGCCCTTCCCTAGATCAACCCGTATTGCTTCGCCTTGTTGCGCAGGAACGGCAGGCCGTTGCCCATGACTTCCTCCTCGTCCTTGGCGACCGGCCGCCAGACGGCAAGGCCATAGGCCACTTCCGGCGGCATGTTGATGAAGCTCTCCATCGCCAGACCGCCATTGAAGCCGATCGCCGCCAGCGTCGCGAAGATTTCGTCCCAGGCGCAGTTACCGTAGCCCGGCGTGCCGCGATCGCTTTCGGACAGGTGGATGTATTTGATGAAATCGCGCGCATCGAGGATGCCGGTGCCGATGCCTTTTTCCTCGATGTTCATGTGGTAGGTATCGAGATGCACGAAGACATTGTCGGCACCAACCCGCTTGATCATGTCGACCGCCTGCCAGCCGGTGTTGATCAGGTGGTTCTCGTAGCGGTTGACCGCCTCGACACCAAGCTCGATGCCGCGCGATTTCGCATGCTTGGCTGCCGCCTGCAGCACGCGGGCGATGTTGTCGTACTCGGCTTCGGTCGGCGGTACGCCGGTGCGCTCGCCGATGCCGCCATAGATGACGCCGGAAAGCGCCTCGCCGCCGAGGTCGGCCGTCTTGTCGATCGCCACCTTCAGATGCTCGATCGCCGCATCGGGACGGACGGATGCCCAGGCGCGCTCCGGCAGGCCGAGCGAGCATACGGCGCGCAGCTTGTGCTTCTCGAGCAGCGCCTTGGTATGGGCGGTATCGACCGCCGGCGGATTGAGCATCGGGATCTCGATGAAATCGACCCCATACTTTACCGCCGCAGCCACGGCGCGTTCGGCACCGGGACGATCCCAATTCATGGTCCACATGCTCGTATGGACGCCAAAACCCTGCATGGTCATGTTTCCTTTCTGACAAATGAAATCTTGAACTTGGTGGCGACGAAGCGCAGCACCATGACGCCGGCGAGCAGCATCCCCCAGACGGCGGTCGCCAGATGCTGGTTGGCGCCGACGAGGTTGAGGCCGGAAGAAAGAAGCTGCAGCACCACCAGGGCGACGAAGACCGGAATGACCCGGCCGAAGCCGCCGAACGGATTGACGCCGCCTAAGAAACAGGCGAGCACCGTGATCAGCAGGTAGCTTTCGCCGTGGCCGATGCGCACGGAATTGAAGCGCGCCAGCATGATGATGCCGGCAATCGCGCACATGGCGCCCGAAAGCGCATAGACCAGCACGATCACCTTGCGGGTGTTGATGCCGGAATAACGCGTCGCCTCGATATTGGAGCCGATCATGTAGGTGTTGAAGCCGAGCTTCGTGCGGGTGAGCAGCACGTGCCAGGCCAACACGCAGATGATGAAGACGATGAGCGGGATCGGCAGGCCGAGGAAGGTGCCGTGACCGAGTGGACCAAGGAAGGCCGGAAAGCCCGAGACGTCGCCGCCGCGCGTCAGGAACTCGCCGAGGCCGCGCAGGAAGATCATCATCGACAGCGACACCAGGATCGGATGCGCGCGGGTAAAGGCGATCACCAGCCCCATTACCACACCGCTCGCCGCACCGACGAGGATCGCCAGCACCGAACCGAGCAGGAAGGCGCCGGGGCTGGCATCCACCCCGCCATTTGCCTGCAGCACCCAGGCGAGCGTCAGCCCGGCAATGTTGGCCGTGAAGGTGATCGCGAGATTGAGCCCACCGGTGAGGATCGGCAATAGCATCGCCAGCGTCAGCAGGCCGAGTTCCGGAAGCTGGAAAGCGACCGAGCCGAAGGTGGCGGCGCTCAGGAACTGCGGCGAGGCGATGCCGAAAACCAGCATCACAGCGAGGAAAGCCAACCCCGGCCCGGCCATTTCCGGCCCGATAAGGGTCTTCACGCGGTCGACAATCGCGCTCATCGTCCGGCTCCTTTCTGGCTGACGAAAGGCAGGAGCCTTTCGATGCGGGTGTTGGAGAGCGTGATCGCCACGAGGATGATGGCGCCGATGATCATCTTGAAGGCGAAGGGCGAGACGCCCATCAGGTTGAGGCCGTTCTGGGTGATCGAGATCAGGAGCACGCCGAGCACGCAGCCGAGCACCGAGCCCTTGCCGCCGCCAAGCCGCGCGCCGCCAAGGACGACCGCCGCCAGCACGTCGAGCTCGCGTCCATAGAGCGCGTTCGGCACCACCTCCTGCGCATAGTGCGCCTGGATGAGGCCGCCGATTCCGGCCATCAGGCCGAGCCAGCCGAAGGCAATGAACTGCATGGCGCCGATGTTGATGCCGAAGCGGCGCGCACCTTCCGGATTGTCGCCGAAGGCATAGAGCTGGCGACCGGTTGTGGTGCGGGTGATCAGAACCCAGGTGGCGATGACGCAAAGCACCATGACCAGAACGGGCAGCGTGATTTCGACCCAGGTTCCGTCGGCCATCTCATGCTCGAACAGGATGACGCGATCCGTCAGCCAGTCCGGCAGGTCGTAGATCGACACGCCCTTGGTGAAAAACATCAAGAGGCCGAAGTAGATATTGAAGGTCGAGATCGTCGCAACGATCGAGATCACCCGGAAGCGGTGGATCAGGAAGGCGTTGATCGCACCGAGCAGGATGCCAAGCGAGCCGGCGATCAAAAGCCCCGAGATCCAGCCTCCGCCGCCGATCCAGCCGAGCGCGATCGCCGTGCCGTACTGGACGACGGACGCAGCGACGGCGAAGGAGATATCGATACCGCCGGCGATCAGCACCACCAGCAATCCGACGGCGAAGATGATGTTGACCGAACTGATGTTGAGCAGGTCGAAGGCGTTGCCGAGCGAGAAAAAGTTCGCGGTCGAAACCGAGAGTACGGCGCTGATGGCGATGATGACGGCAAGCAGCGACACTTCCGTCGCGCGGGTGCGGACGAAGCTACGCATAGACCGCTCCTTCGATCTCGGCGAGCGAAGCGCTGCGCGGGTCATAACTGCCGACGATGCGGCCCTGCGCCATGTGCAGCACCCGGTCGGCGTTGAAATAGACTTCCGGCACTTCGTCGGAGATGAGGATGATCGCAAGGCCGGTCTCGGCAAGCCGCGCGACGATGTCGAAGATGCCGGCGCGTGCGCCGACGTCGACGCCGACGGTCGGCGCGTCGAGGATCAAAAGCTTCGGATCGGTCGCCAGCCACTTGGCGATCGCCACCCGCTGCTGGTTACCGCCGGAAAGCGTGGAGATCGCATCCTGCTGCAGGCCGATCTTGACGCCGAGATCGGCGATCCAGCGGCCGACAAGGCTGCGCTTGCGCTCCTCGGAAAGCAGGCCACCGGAGAGGATCTTGTCGAGCGAGCTGATCACCAGATTGTCGGCAATCGACTGCGGCTGGATGAGGCCGAGTGACAGCCGGTCCTCCGACAGATAAGCGACGCCCGCCGCGATCGCATCGCGGTTGGAAGAAAAGCGGACCGGCTTGCCATCGAGCGCAATGGTGCCGGATGCCGGCTTCCGCATACCGAAAAGCGTTAGCGCCAGCTCCGTGCGTCCCGCGCCGAGCAGTCCGGTAATTCCCAGTGTTTCGCCGCGGCGCACGGTGAGCGAGATATCTTCGAACTGCCCAGGGCGGGAAAGGCCCTTTACATCCAGCACCACCGGCTGGCCGTCGCGGGGCTTTGCCCTCACCTGCTGATCGAAGGTCTTGCCGGTCATCAGTTCGGTGATGCGTGATTGCGTCATGCCGGCGGCGGGATAGACGCCGACCAAGGCACCGTCGCGCAAGACAGTGATGCGGCTTGAAATCTCCAGCACCTCGGCAAGCCGATGGCTGACGAAGACGACGGCCACGCCGGAGGCGGAAAGGCCGCGAACGATATCGAGCAGGTGATCGGTTTCCGATTGGGTCAGCGATGCTGTCGGCTCGTCCATGAACACGAGCCTCGCTTCACCCACCAGAGCGCGCGCAATCGCTACGATCTGGCGTTGGGCAATCGCGTATTCCTTGAGCGGCAGATCGACATCGAGCGTCACGCCGAGGCGGGCGAGCGCATCGGTCGCGATCTGGCGCATGCGACCATAGTCGACGAATTTCGGCCAGCGGCCGAGCACTGTCTGAAACGCTATGTTTTCGGCGACGCTCATTTCCGGGAAAAGCGCCAGATCCTGCCAGATGACCTGGATGCCGCGGTCCTGTGCGGTCACCGGCGACATGTGGGAATAGCTTTCGCCATCATATTCGATAGCGGCGCCATCGGCGGGGCGGTAGACACCGGTGATGATCTTGATCAGCGTGCTCTTGCCGCAGCCATTTTCGCCGGCCAGGCAATGAACCTCGCCGGGGCGAACGTCGAAGCTCACATTCTTGAGCGCACGGACGCCACCGAAGGTCATGTTGATGTCGCGCAGGGACAGAAGCGGCTTTTCGCCTCCTCCCGCGGTCGCAAGCTTATGCATGGGTCTGCGCCCCCAAATCACGTTAGGTTGGAGCGGGATGCGGACGAAAACCGCAAACACGTGTCCTCATCCCGCCCTGTACCCTTGAAAGGACTTGCCAGGCCGGCCGTAGCCGGCCCAGCAGCCGGGAGAACCCTTAAATTCTAGGCGTCAGAGGCCCATGGCCGCGAGATCCGCAACCGTGTCCTTGTTGATCGGCACGAGCTGATCGACGATGATGTTGCGGTTTTCGAAGTCCGGCTTGACCTTGCCGAGACCTTCGATCTCGTCACCGTCCTTGACCTCCTCGCCCTTCATCAGCTTGTCGGCGAGCGTGACGAAGACTTCACCGGCCTGTTTCGGATTCCACATAAAGCCGCCGGAGATCGCGTCAGACTTCACCAGCTTCTGGCCCTGGCCCGGCGAGAAGGGGCCGAGCACAAAGATCTCGCCGACCTTGCGGCGCTCTTCGACTGCGCGGCCGGCACCGATCGGGCCCTGGCTGCCGAAGGCAAGGAAACCTTTCAGGTTCGGATGGGCAGAGATCAGGTCAAGTGCGGTCGACCGGCTCTTGTCGACGTCTTCGGCAACACCGTAGCGGTCGCCGACCAGCGTCATGTCCGGATGGTTCTTCTTGATGTAGGCGATTGCCGCATCGGCCCAGGCATTGTGCAGCGGCACGGTCAGCGAGCCGACGAAGACGGCATATTCGCCCTTGCCGCCCATCTTCTCGGCGAGCAGCTTGCCATGCGCCTCACCGAAACCGGTGGAGGATGCGAGTTCGAAGTCCCAGTCGGCACCCTTCTGGCTCGGCGACTCATGGGTGATGACGATGATGCCCTTTTCCTTGGCCTTGGTCAGAACCGGCTCAAGCACCTTGGCATCGTTCGGCACCACGCCAATGACCTTAACGCCTTGGGCGATAAGATCTTCGATGGCGCGCACCTGCAGCGCCGGGTCGGCGCTGGTCGGGCCGACCATGAAGGCGTCGATACCAAGCTTCTGGCCGCGCTCCTTGATGCCGGCCTCCATGGCGTTGAACCACGGAATGCCGCCGATCTTGACGACAACGCCGACCTTGCCGGCATCCTGTGCGAAGGCGGCTGCAGAGCTGGCAAGCGCCAGCGATGTCGCCAGGGCGGCGACGAGAAATTTCCTGATCATGTCTCTCCTCCACTCGCTCCCAAAGGGGGAACGCGCCCGGTCGCCTTGGCGCCGGCCTCCAGTTTCAAACCATCACTGGCGAAGTGCTCCCTCGCCTCCCTGATCGCCGCCTCCTCAGACGACACCATCAAATTTACACAATCGATATTTCTTGTTTGCACAATCGATGGTGCACGAACTATTGTGCAGACTTAATCTTTCGTCAAGGGGAAATCGGCACTAAAACGATCAGGGGAGAATGCGATGGCCAGCAGCAGCAAAAAGAAAGCGACGATCTACGACCTGTCGGTGTTGTCAGGGAGTTCTCCCTCAACCGTAAGTGCGGTCCTGAACGGCACCTGGCAGAAACGCCGGATCAAGGAAAGCACGGCGGAGTTGATCCGCAGCCTGGCCGAAACCCACCAGTATACGGCCAACCGCCAGGCGCGCGGGTTGCGCAGTTCCCGCTCCGGCCTCATCGGCCTGCTGCTGCCGATCCACGACAACCGCTATTTCTCGTCGATGGCGCAG
Organism: Ensifer sp. SSB1; assembly: GCF_016652895.1. NCBI lineage: Bacteria > Pseudomonadati > Pseudomonadota > Alphaproteobacteria > Hyphomicrobiales > Rhizobiaceae > Ensifer > Ensifer sp. SSB1. Next base: position 2,644 of record NZ_JAEPRP010000111.1, on the reverse strand, counting down.
ACCTTCGAGGCGCATGTCCGAAGCAAGGGGCAATGCCCGATCGTCGTCAGCGCCAGCCGCGATCCGGAAGAGGAGCGCAAGACCGCCGAGACGCTGATCTCCTATTCGATCGACGAGCTGTTCATCTGCGGCGCCACCGACCCGGATGGCGTGCACGAGGTTTGTGAGGCGGCCGGTCTCAAGCACGTCAACATCGACCTGCCCGGCACCAAGGTGCCCTCCGTCATCAGCGACAACTACGAGGGCGGGCGGATGCTGACGGAGGCGATCATCCGCCACTTCCAGGCATCGGGTCCCCTCGAGCCGCATGAACTCTACCTCTTCGGCGGCCGAAACGACCATGCCAGCCGCGAACGTATCCGCGGGTTCCGCGTCGTGAAAAGCGAACTGCTCGGCGCCGATCCGGACGAATGCATCCATCCGACAGGCTACGCACCGAACAATGCCAGGCTCGCCTTCGAGGCCTTCTACGAGAAGCATGGCAAGCTGCCGCGCGGCCTCTTCGTCAACTCGTCGATCAACTTCGAGGGGCTGCTGCGTTTCATGGCGGGGCATCCGCACGAGAACTTCGCCGACCTCGTGGTCGGCTGCTACGATTACGATCCCTTCGCGTCCTTCCTGCCCTTCCCCGTCATCATGATCCGGCAGGATGTCGAAGGCATGATCACCAAAGCCTTCGAGGTCATCGACGAGGCTCGGCCGCAGCCGCGTATCCACCTTATCCAGCCCGAACTGGTGCAGCCGCGAACGGCGCTGACGGGCCCGCTCGATGCCTTGAAGGATATCGAATAGCCAGACGCTGCCATCGTTTCCTTGGCGCGCGCAATACATAACAGAAAATTCCTCTGTACATTCTATCGTATTCAGCGTATTAATTGGACATGGATGACGTTGACAGAAAAATCATCGAAATTCTCGCTGACGATGCGAGGCGGTCGCTGACCGATATCGGCGCTGCGGTGGAATTGTCACCGTCGGCCGTCAACGAACGCATTCGCCGGCTCGTCGCCAATGGCGTGATCCGAAATTTCACCGTCGAGGTCGATCATCGCGCGCTCGGCCTCGACGTCCTGGCCTTTGTCTGGGTGGGCCTCGCCCCGGATGCGGACGAGGCAGCGTTTCGGACATTCATGGCCGGCCATCCGGCCGTGGCGGAATGCCACCACGTGACCGGCGCCTGGTCCTACTGCGTCAAGGTCCGGATGCCGTCGCTCGGCGACCTCGAACCGTTCCTTGCGGAAATGAAGCAAAGGCGGTTCCTGGCGCGAAGCGAAACGGTGATCGCGCTGTCGACCGTCCGGGAAAGCCTGACGACGACGGCACCGCGCGCCTGACGGACGCGCCTGCGTAAGCCCTCAGATCGATATCGATGTGGAGGCAAATTTATGCGGCGCCTTGAAGTGTCACAGCGACCCGAGCGTGTCTTTTAAGCGCGCGGCGCTGTCAGTCTGCTGCAACTTTTCTCGAATTGCTGCGCGTGCTCCATCCCCATCGGCTGGCGAGCATGCTGCAGCCTGGAGCCCTATGCCATGTCTACATTGCTGTTTGGAAAAAGCCTCTTGCTCGGCCTCGCGATCGCGGCCCCGCTCGGCCCGATCGGAGCGCTCTGCATCAACCGCACCTTGGAGCGCGGCTTCTGGGCGGGCGTCGCCGGTGGGTTGGGTACCGCCGCCGCCGATGCCACCTATGCGGCCCTTGCGGCGATCGGCTTTGCCGCCTTTGCGGCAGTGCTCGCGATCATCGCGATGCCGCTCAGCGTCGCTGGCGGCCTGTTCATGATCTGGCTCGGCTGGAGTGGATTGCGGCCAAAACCGGTGACGGCCGCGGCCGATGTCGGCGGACGCGACCTCATCCGCACGACCGTCTCGACCTTTCTGCTGACGATGACCAACCCGGCGACGATCCTCTCTTTCGCCGCGATCTTCGCGGGTCTGGGCCTCGCCGGGGCCGGGGATGCACTGAGTGCCGCCATCGTCGTTATCGGCGTCTTCCTCGGCTCGCTCGGCTGGTGGTTTTTCCTAAGCGGCGGCGTGGCAATTGCCCGCAAAAAGCTGCCGGACAGTTTCGTCGCCTGGGTGTCCCGCATTTCGGGCCTGGTCCTGATCGCCTTCGGTATCATCGCCATTGGAGCCGCCGCCAAGGGGCTGTTTTAGCACCGTCGCGACCGGTTGGACCAGTTCTCCGCGCCTTTCAAATCTCTACGGCTTGACCGCTTCCACGTGCCACCATTTGGGCCGCGTGGAGCGGAAGCTGTGGCTGGTGGGGATCAATTCGGCGGCGTTCGTCTTGTCGAAGATACCGAGCAGCAACGCGACCACGGGGGCATCGTCGATCGCACCGATGCTGCTGCCGCAGGCGGGGCAGAAGGCGCGGCTGGAATAGTCAGACGAGCGATAGACCGCGGGCGCTCCGCCCGGCCCGGTCCACGCGACAACGTCCCGCGGGAATTCAACCCAGGCCACAGTCAGCGCGCCCGAGTGGCGCTGACACATCTTGCACGAACACGTGTGCGGCTTGCCGGCCGCTGCCCGTGCCTCGAAGCGGATTGAGCCACAAAGGCATCCTCCGGTAAACAGCGCTTTCTTCTTGCCGGCAGCTGTGGTCGCCATGGCTCAATCTCCAAACTATACTTGATTCGAAAGAC
>NZ_JAEPRP010000376.1:0-1098 GCF_016652895.1 Ensifer sp. SSB1 | reverse complement strand
ACACCGTACGGCTCATGCCGAGCGCCTGCGCCTTGCTGGTCATCATCTGGCCGAAGGCCGCTTCCGTTCCGGCCAGCTGCTCGCCGATGACGACGGCCGCATCGTTGGCCGAAAGCACGACCATGCCCATGACCGCCTCACGCACGGTGATCTGACGTCCGGCGCCGACGGCGAGCTTGAACGGTTCAAGACCGTTGGCGTGCTCCGAAACGGTGAGCTTCTGGTCCCACTTGAGCGTGCCGTTCTTCAGCGCCTCGAAAGCGAGATAGATGGTCATCATCTTCGTCAGCGACGCCGGATAGTTCAGCTCGTCGGCGTTGTCGGCTTCCAGGATCGAACCGGTCTCGGCGTTGACGACAAAATGTGCCTGTCCGGCGGCAGCAAAGGAGGCGCTGCCAAGCAGCAAGCTCACGGAGACCGCGGCAGACGCGACCATACGGATAAGGGACTGCATATCGTGTTTTCTCGTTTCGACGCTATCGAACGACCTCGGGACGAAAATCGTGATCGAATTATGGAAGACATACCGCTCTAAACGGCAGCGGCCGCGTTTTCCACGGCCGAGACACCCCCGCCTTTTTACGGGCAGGAAGCCCTTGCGGCAAGCACCTGCGGCAATCCGTCTGCAAATATCACACTTAAGGCGGACTGAAACGGCGATGCCTTGCCTCGGGCCGGCCCCTCCTACGCTTCACCTCGGTTTAACCTGATTGCGCCAAGGTGGCGATCACCGCCCGGCCCGGCCAGACTCGATGCTGACGCCGAGGCGGGTCCACCAACGAAGGCGCCGCCCGGGACCGCGGCAATCTTGCTCCACCCGTTTCGGCAGGCCATGCACTCGAACACAGCCACGGCAAACCTATCTTCCGACCGTCAGCGGGTGCCGGCGGCCTTCGATGCGGGCCTGGCGGAGCTCGTCAACGGCCTTGCCGCACTGCTCTCGGGCCTCGGCCTGTTCCTGGTCGTCTTCACCCTGATCCCGTTCCAGGGGGCGGTGGTGACCGATCCGAACGCCGCTAACGAAGGCAACATCATCAACCAGGTCGGCTACCTGGTGCTGGGTGCGATCTATCTCTTCGCCATGCTGCTCACGGTCGA
>NZ_JAEPRP010000010.1:61667-85124 GCF_016652895.1 Ensifer sp. SSB1 | reverse complement strand
ATATCCCGGATGAAGTGATCGAAGCGGCAGAATGCGATGGCGTCACCGGCTGGAGCCAGTTCTGGAAGATCAAGCTGCCGCTGATCCTGCCTGCCATCGGCATCATCTCGATCCTGACCTTCGTCGGCAACTTCAACGCCTTCGACCTGGTCTATACGGTGCAGGGCGCACTTGCCGGCCCCGATGGCTCGACCGACATTCTCGGCACGTTGCTCTACCGCACCTTCTTCGGTTTCCAGCTGCAGCTCGGTGACCGCTCCATGGGCGCGACGATCGCGACGGTGATGTTCCTCATCATCCTTGCCGGCGTTTCGCTCTACCTCTTCGTCATCCAGCGCCGCATGCGCCGCTACCAGTTCTGAGGAGACCGGAGATGTCGAAAGCACGCGATTCTTTTCTCCGCACCGGCTTCGTCCACGTGGCGCTGATCGCCTACACGCTCGTGTCGCTGTTCCCGGTGTTCCTGACGATCATCAACTCGTTCAAGGATCGCAACGCGATCTTCCGGGCGCCGCTGACGATCCCGACCCCGCAGACCTTCAGCCTGATCGGCTATGAAACGGTCCTCGGCCAGGGCGATTTCGCCACCTATTTCCAGAACAGCTTCATCGTCACGATCGTCTCGATCGCGCTGGTGCTGCTGTTCGGGGCGATGGCCGCCTTCGCGCTGTCGGAATACCGCTTCCGCGGCAACACGGTCATGGGCCTTTATCTGGCGATCGGCATCATGATCCCGATCCGTCTCGGCACCGTCGCCATCCTCCAGGGCATGGTCGCCGCCAACCTCGTCAACACGCTGACGGCGCTGATCCTTGTCTACACGGCACAGGGACTGCCGCTGGCGATCTTCATTCTCTCGGAGTTCATGCGCACGGTTTCGGATGATCTGAAGAATGCCGGGCGTATCGACGGGCTGTCGGAATACTCGATCTTCTTCCGCCTGGTTCTGCCGCTGGTCCGGCCGGCAATGGCAACCGTCGCGGTGTTCACGATGATCCCGATCTGGAACGATCTCTGGTTCCCGCTGATCCTGGCACCGGCGGAAGCGACCAAGACCGTGACGCTCGGCTCGCAGATCTTCATCGGCCAGTTCGTCACCAACTGGAACGCGGTGCTTGCGGCCCTGTCGCTCGCCATCCTTCCGGTCCTCGTCCTCTACGTCATCTTCTCGCGGCAACTGATCCGCGGCATCACGGCAGGAGCAGTCAAGTGAGTGCAAGCAGCAAACCGGTCCGGGTCCTCGTAGCAGGGCTCGGCAACATGGGGCGCAGCCATGCGCTCGCCTACCACAACAATCCGGGCTTCGAGATCGTCGGCCTGGTCAACCGTTCGAAAGTGCCGCTGCCGGAAGAGCTGAGCGGCTACCAGATTCACCCCGACTTCAAGACGGCGCTTGCCGATTTGAAGCCGGAACTCTGCTCGATCTGCACCTATTCGGACAGCCATGCCGACTTTGCGGTCATGGCGTTCGAGGCCGGCGCCGACGTCTTCGTCGAAAAGCCGCTCGCAACCACCGTCGCCGACGCCGAGCGCGTCGTCGCGGCGGCGAAGAAGCACGGTCGCAAGTTGGTGATCGGCTACATCCTGCGCCATCACCCCTCGTGGATCCGGCTGATCGCCGAGGCCCGCAAGCTCGGCGGTCCTTACGTCTTCCGCATGAACCTGAACCAGCAGTCGAGCGGACAGACCTGGGAAACGCACAAGTCGCTGATGAAGACGACCTCGCCGATCGTCGATTGCGGCGTGCACTATGTTGACGTCATGTGCCAGATCACCGATGCCAAGCCGGTGGAAGTGCGCGGCATGGGGCTTCGCCTCTCCGACGAGATCGCGCCGGACATGTACAACTACGGCCACCTGCAGGTGATCTTCGAGGATGGGTCCGCCGGCTGGTACGAAGCCGGCTGGGGTCCGATGATCTCGGAAACCGCCTTCTTCGTGAAGGACGTGATGTCACCGAAGGGCTCGGTCTCGATCGTCATGGACCAGAACGCCAAGTCCGACGACATCGACATGCACACCAAGACCGCAGCGATCCGGCTGCACAATGCCGAAACCGGTCGCGATGGACGTTTCCTCCGGGCTGACGAGGACCTGAAGATGGACGGCGAGCCCGGCCACCAGGAACTCTGCGACCGCGAGCAGGCCTATGTGCTGAAGGCCATTCGCGAAGACATAGACCTCGACCGTCACATGAATGATGCCGTCCAGTCGCTACGCATCTGCCTTGCCGCAGACGAAAGCGTGCGCACCGGCAGACCAGTCAAACTTTAAGGGGGGCAACCAGGTGGGATCGCTTCAACTCAAATCCATCCGCAAGGCCTATGGTAGCCATGAGGTGCTGAAGGGCATCGACCTCGAGGTGAAGGACGGCGAGTTCGTCATCTTCGTCGGCCCGTCCGGCTGCGGCAAGTCGACCTTGCTGCGCACCATCGCCGGCCTTGAAGACGCGACCTCTGGCAGCGTGCAGATCGACGGCACAGAGGTCGGCCATGTGGCACCCGCCAAGCGCGGTATCGCCATGGTGTTCCAGTCCTACGCGCTCTATCCGCACCTGACGGTGAAGGACAATATGGGCCTTGGCCTGAAGCAGGCCGGCGCTCCGAAGGCGGAGATCGACGACAAGGTCGGCAGGGCGGCAAGCATGCTGTCGCTCGATCCCTACCTTGCCCGGCGCCCGGCCGAACTCTCCGGCGGCCAGCGTCAGCGCGTCGCGATCGGCCGCGCGATCGTGCGCGAACCGAAGCTCTTCCTGTTCGACGAGCCGCTTTCCAACCTCGACGCCGCGCTGCGCGTCAACACCCGGCTCGAAATTGCCCGGCTGCATCGCAGCCTGAAGGCGACGATGATCTACGTAACCCACGACCAGGTGGAGGCGATGACGCTCGCCGACAGGATCGTCGTCCTCAACGCCGGCCAGATCGAGCAGATCGGCTCGCCGATGGATCTCTACAATCGCCCCGCCAACACCTTCGTCGCCGGCTTCATCGGCTCGCCGCAGATGAACTTCATCGAGGGCGCAAGGCTCGGCGACACCAGCGCCAAGACGATCGGCATCCGTCCGGAGCACATGGCGCTGTCGCGCGAGAGCGGTGACTGGAAGGGCAAGGTGGTGCACGTCGAACACCTTGGTGCCGACACGATCGTCTACATCGATTCCGAACAGGTCGGCACCATCACCGTCCGCCTCTTCGGCGAGCATCGCTACGCCCCTGACGACATCGTCTACGCAACACCGATGGTCGGCAGCATGCACCGTTTCGGTAACGACGACCGCGTTCTCGTCTGATCCAATTTGGGGCCTTCGCCCCATCACAGCTATGTGAAAATCAGCCGCCATAGGGACTAAACACCTGTGGTGGCTGAATTATTTTTTGATTCGACGCGCCGCATCACGCTGTTGCACTGCGAAGCAAATTAACATACATTTGTGTTTGTATATTAGCTTTCCGGTATTTGCCGAACCTGATACCGGTTCCGCTCCCCTTCACTTCCGGACCGCACGGGCACCTTGCGAGATGCACCTGTTGCCTGCGGTCACCGAATATGGACATCGCTATGCGCATGAACCGACCGACACTGGCCGCCGCCTTGGCAACTGTGATTCTTCTTTCCGGCTGCCAGAAAGAGGAAGCACAACAGGGTGCTGCCGCATTCCCGCCGTCCGCCGTCGCCGTCTTCACGACCAAGGCCGAAACCCTGCCGATCACCAACGAGCTACCCGGCCGCATCGCCGCGACGCGCGTCGCCGAGGTCCGCCCGCGCGTCTCCGGCATCGTCGTCGAACGCGTCTTCCAGCAGGGCTCCAAGGTCAATGAGGGTGATGTGCTCTACCGCATCGATCCCGCGCCCTTCCGCGTGCAGGTCGAAAAGGCAGAGGCGACGCTCAGGCGCGCCCAATCCATTCGCCTGCAGGCCCAGCAGAAGGCCGATCGCCAGGAGCAGCTGAAGAAGGCGAACGTCGTCGCCGCGCAGCAGCTGGAAGATGCGGCCGCGCTGCTTGCGACCGCCGACGCCGATGTCGCGATCGCCGAGGCCGGCCTCGCGGCAGCCAAGCTCGACCTGCAATATGCCGACGTGACGGCACCGATCAGCGGCCGCATCGGCCGTGCACTGATCACCGAAGGCGCGCTTGTCAGCACCAACAGCTCGGAAAATCTCGCGACGATCCAGCAGCTCGACCCGCTCTATGCCGACTTCACCCAGTCGGCGACCGACCTCATCCGCCTGCGCAAGGCGCTCGAGGACGGCAAGATGATGAACGGCGACAGCGAAGAAGCCGAAGTACAGCTCGTGCTCGACGACGGCACGGCCTACGAGCACAAGGGCAAGCTCCTGTTCTCCGAAGCGGCTGTCGACGCGACGACCGGTCAGGTGACGCTGCGCGGCGAGTTCCCGAACCCGGACAACGACCTGCTTCCGGGCATGTATGTCCGCGTGCTCGTCCAGCAGGGCGTCGAAAAAGACGCGATCACCGTTCCGCAACAGGCTGTCCAGCGCAACAATGCCGGCCAGTCGCAGGTCTATGTCGTTGCTGCAGACAACAAGGTCGAGTTCCGCAACGTGACGCTCGGCCGTACCATCGGCACCCGCTGGCAAGTGACCTCCGGCCTCAAGGCCGGCGAGAAGGTCATCGTCGAAGGCTTCCAGAAGATCGGCCCCGGTGCCCCGGTCGAACCGACCGACTGGAACCCGGATGCCAAGCCTGCCGCAGAAGCAGCGCAGACGACGGCGGAAGCCGACAGGAAGCCTGCCGAAGCTACAAAGTGAGTTTGATTGATGCCTAGTTTTTTCATCGACAGGCCTATTTTTGCCTGGGTGGTGGCGATCTTCATCATGGTCGCCGGCGTCATTGCGATCCCGCTTCTGCCGGTATCGCAATATCCTGACGTCGCGCCGCCGCAGATCTCCATCAACACGAGCTACCCCGGCGCCTCGTCGCAGGACACCTATCAGAGCGTCACGCGACTGATAGAAGACGAACTGAACGGCGTCGAAGGTCTGCTCTATTTCGAGTCAACCTCCAGCGCCTCCGGCTCGGTCGAAATCAGCGCCACCTTTGCGCCCGGCACCGATCCGGGTCAGGCGGCCGTCGACATCCAGAACCGCGTTCGCCGTGTCGAGCCGCGCCTGCCCGATTCGGTCAAGCGCCAGGGCGTTCAGGTTGATGAAGCCGGCTCCGGCTTCCTCATGATCGTCGCGCTCACCTCAACCGACGGCTCGATGGATGCCATCGGCCTCGGCGACTATCTGAGCCGCAACGTTCTGAGCGAAATCCAGCGCGTGCCCGGCGTCGGCCGAGCACAGCTCTTTGCCACCGAACGCTCGATGCGTGTCTGGCTCGATCCGGACAAGATGCTGGGTCTGAACCTGACGGCAGCGGACGTGACGAACGCGATCACGGCGCAGAACGCCCAGATCGCCTCCGGCTCGATCGGCGCACAGCCGAACCCGATCAGCCAGCAGATCAGCGCGCCCGTCGTCGTCAAGGGCCAGCTGGAGAGCGCCGAAGAGTTTGGCGCGATCGTGCTTCGCGCCAATCCGGACGGCTCCTCCGTCCGCCTGCGCGACGTTGCCCGCATCGAGATCGGTGGCGAAAGCTACGCCTTCTCGACGCGGCTCAACGGCAAGCCCTCGGCGGCTATCGCCGTCCAGCTGTCGCCGAGCGGCAACGCCATGTCGACATCGGCGGCCATCAAGGCACGCATGGACGAACTGGCGAAGTTCTTCCCGCAGGGCCTCGAATATTCGGTTCCCTACGACACCTCGCCCTTCGTCGCCGTTTCCATCGAGAAAGTGCTTTCGACGCTGGTCGAAGCGGTCGCACTGGTGTTCATCGTGATGTTCCTGTTCCTGCAGAACATCCGCTACACTATCATCCCGACGCTCGTCGTGCCGGTCGCCCTGCTCGGCACCTGCGCGGTCATGCTGGCGATGGGCTTCTCGATCAACGTTCTGACCATGTTCGGCATGGTGCTGGCGATCGGCATTCTCGTCGACGATGCGATCATCGTCGTCGAAAACGTCGAACGCATCATGTCCGAGGAAGGGCTGACGCCGAAGGAAGCCACCCGCAAGGCGATGAAGCAGATCACCGGCGCCGTCATCGGCATCACGCTGGTTCTAGCCTCCGTGTTCATTCCGATGGCCTTCTTCCCGGGTGCCGTCGGCGTGATCTATCGCCAGTTCTCGCTGACGATGGTCGTCTCGATCCTGTTCTCGGCACTTCTCGCACTGTCGCTGACACCGGCGCTCTGCGCGAGCTTCCTGAAGCAGGTGCCGAAGGGCCACCACCACGCCAAGCGCGGCTTCTTCGGCTGGTTCAACCGCAGCTTCGACAAGACCTCGCACGGCTATAGCGGCATCGTGAGGCGCCTGGTCCATCGGACCGGCCGCTACATGATCGTCTACGTCGCCGTGCTGGCCGGCCTCGGCTGGCTGTTCATGAAGCTGCCGTCGTCGTTCCTGCCGGACGAAGACCAGGGCTTCGTGATCGTCATGATGCAGCTGCCGTCGGAAGCCACGGGCAACCGTACGACCGAGGTGGTTGAGCAGGCCGAGAAGATCTTCGGCCAGGAGACGGCAGTCGAACGCATCATCGCGATCAACGGCTTCTCCTTCTTCGGCACCGGCCAGAACGCAGCGCTCGCCTTCGTGACGCTGAAGGACTGGAAGGAACGCGATGCCAACAATGCCGCTCAGTCGATCGCCATGCGGGCGACGATGGCGATGAGCCAGATCAAGGATGCGATCAGCTTCGCGCTGTCGCCGCCAGCGATCCAGGGCCTCGGCACCACGGGCGGCTTCTCGTTCCGCCTGCAGGACCGCGGCGGCCTCGGCCAGGCGGCGCTGTCGCAGGCGCGCGACCAGCTTCTCGGCATGGCGGCCGAAAGCAAGGTGCTCGCCGGCGTCCGCTTCGAGGGCATGCCCGATGCAGCCCAGGTCAGCGTCACCATCGACCGCGAGAAGGCCAACACCTTCGGTGTGACCTTCGCCGACATCAACTCGACGATCTCGACCAACCTCGGATCGTCCTACGTCAACGACTTCCCCAACGCCGGACGCATGCAGCGCGTGACGGTGCAGGCGGACGAAGGTCAGCGCATGCAGACCGCCGATCTCCTGAACCTCAACGTCCGCAACGCCAACGGCGGCATGGTGCCACTGTCGGCCTTCGCCACCGTGGAATGGGTCAAGGCGTCGACGCAGACGATCGGTTACAACGGCTATCCGTCAGTCCGCATCAGCGGCGAGGCGGCACCGGGCTATTCGTCCGGTGACGCAATCGCCGAGATGCAGCGTCTCGCCGGACAGCTTCCCACGGGCTTCGGCTACGAATGGACGGGCCAGTCGCTGCAGGAAATCCAGTCCGGCACCCAGGCGCCTCTCCTGATCGCACTGTCGTGCCTGCTGGTGTTCCTGTGCCTGGCGGCCCTCTACGAGAGCTGGTCGATCCCGGTCGCGGTCATCATGGTCGTTCCGCTCGGTGTCATCGGCTCCGTGCTGGCGGTCACCATGCGCGACATGCCGAACGACGTGTACTTCAAGGTGGGCCTGATCGCGATCATCGGTCTGTCGGCCAAGAACGCGATCCTGATCATCGAATTTGCCAAGGAACTGCGCGAGCAGGGCAAGTCGCTGATCGACGCGACGCTGGAGGCGGCACATCTTCGCTTCCGGCCGATCCTGATGACGTCACTGGCCTTCACGCTCGGCGTTCTGCCGCTGGCGATCGCCACGGGCGCCAGCTCCGGCAGCCAGCGCGCCATCGGCACGGGCGTCATGGGCGGGATGATCTCGGCAACGGTGCTCGCCATCTTCTTCGTTCCGGTCTTCTTCGTATTCGTCACGAAGATCTTCGGTCGAAAGAAGGTGGAAAACACACCGACAGCCGCAGAAAACCCGACACCCGCCGAGTAAAACGATACTGGACGGCCCGCCTCTGGCGGGCCGTCGCATGAGGAGGAATGAATGCGCCGAACAAAAGCCGACGCGGAAGCAACCCGGCAGAAGATCCTATGCGCCGCCGAGCGCGTCTTCTACGAAAAGGGCGTCTCGAACACGACGCTGGAAGAAATCGCCAAGGCCGCCGGTGTGACCCGCGGCGCCATCTACTGGCACTTTGCCAACAAGACCGACCTGTTCCTCGCGCTGCACGATGCCGTGCCCCTGCCGCAGGAAGACATGGTGGCCCGCGAGATCGAAGCGGAAGCCGCCGATACACTCTCCATCCTCGAAGGCGCCATGGGCGACTGGCTGGATGTTCTCGCCGCCGACGAGCAGCGCCAGCGCATCCTCACGATCATGCTACGCACCAACTACGACGGCGATCTGGGCGAGGTGCTCGCCCGGCAGAAGGAGCTCGACGAACACCATAACGTCGTGCTCGAGCTCGCCTTTTCCCGCGCGCTTGCCAAGGGGCAGATGCACGAGACCTGGACCCCGGCCTCGGCGACCAGAACGCTGCACTGGATGATGCTGGGGCTCTGTACCGAGTGGCTGCTCTTCGGCCGCCGTTTCGATCTGAAGGCCGATGGGCGCGAAGGCTTGAGCCGGCTTTTTGCCACCTTCCGCGCGCCGGCCGTCACCGCGACCCCGGTTGCCGCACGCCTCTAGCAGCCTCAGCTGGCCCCCGTGTCGGGCACCGGCTATTTCGTGCACTTCCGGTAGCTCTTGGCCGATCAGCTAAACACGACCGTCTTGTGACCGTTGAGCATGACGCGTCGCTCCAGGTGCAGCTTGACGGCACGGGCCAGAACGCGGCTTTCGATATCGCGGCCGGTGGCGACAAAATCCTCCGCCGTCAGCGCATGACTGACTCGTTCGGTTTCCTGCTCGATGATCGGGCCCTCGTCGAGATCGGGCGTGACGTAATGCGCTGTCGCGCCGATCAGCTTCACCCCGCGCTCATGCGCCTGATGATAGGGCTTGGCGCCCTTGAAGCTCGGCAGGAAGGAGTGGTGGATGTTGATCGCCTTGCCATAGAGGCGCTTCGACAGATTGTCCGAAAAGACCTGCATGTAGCGGGCGAGGATCACGAGATCGGCGCCGGTCTCCTGAACCAAGCGCAAGAGCCTTTCCTCCTGTTCGGCCTTGTTCTCCTTCGATACCGGCCAACAGTGATAGGCGAGCCCTTCGGCCTCGGCGGTGCTATGGCTGTCTTCGTGGTTGGAAACGATGGCTACCACCTCCGCGTTCAGCCAGCCGACGCGGATCTGGTAGAGAAGGTGCAGCAGCGCATGGTCGAACCTGGAGACGAGAACGAGGATCTTCGGTTTCACCGCGGCGTCCGCGAGCGTGGTCCGCATCTGGAAACGCTCGACGGCAGGCCGCAAGGCGCGCTCGACGTCGCTTGCCTGAACGCTCGCCGCAACCTGAAAAGCGATGCGCATGAAAAAGCTGTTGGTCTTGGTATCCCAGAACTGATTGCTCTCGGCGATGTTCGCACCGAGCGCGGCAAGCTCGGTGGTGACAGAGGCGACAATGCCGGGTTTGTCGTCGCAGGACAGGACAAGAATGAAGGTCTTCGGCGCCATGATCTCCTCCGATTGCAGCCGTTTCGGATGAGGCCCGAGCCCCTTCCCAAGCGCTGCCTATGAGGAGTTGAACGCGCCGGCAATCGTTCCGGCTGCGGCGGCTGACGCTTTCTATCATCCTGATGGAAAGGCGCCCGGAGACATAAGATGCCTTCGGACGCTGCAAGATTCATCGCATGTGGCTCTTGAGGTTTTCTGAGAGGATTTCATCAAAAAACTGGAGAGAGTGCCGCCGGGTTAGTGCGCCTCGTCCCAGTTGGTTGCGGCGCGCGCATCGACCTTGAGCGGCACCTTCATGTCGAGCGCCGGCATCGCCGCGTTCTCCATCACCGAGACGACGATCGGGATGGTCTTTTCGACTTCCGCGTCCTCGACTTCGAAGATCAGTTCGTCGTGCACCTGCAGCAGCATGCGGGCCGAGAGTTTCGCCTCCGCCAGCGCCGGCTCCATCTTCGCCATGGCGCGACGGATGATATCGGCGGCTGAACCCTGGATCGGCGCATTGATCGCGGCACGCTCATTGAATGCGCGGTGCGACGGGATCGACGAGCGGATGTCCGGATAATGCGCCCGGCGGCCGAAGATGGTCTCGACGTAGCCGTGTTCGCGGGCGTAGACCTTGGTGCCTTCCATATAGTCGCGGATGCCGGGGAAACGCTCGAAGTAGCGCTTGATGTAATCGCTCGCCTCGGAGCGCTCGATCGACAGCTGATTGGCGAGACCGAAGGCCGAAATGCCGTAGATGATGCCGAAGTTGATCGCCTTGGCGCGACGGCGGATTTCTCCGGGCATGCCCTCGACCGGAACACCGAACATTTCCGACGCCGTCATCGCGTGAATGTCGACGCCATCGGCGAAGGCCTGGCGAAGCTGCGGAATGTCGGCGACATGCGCAAGCACGCGCAGTTCGATCTGGCTGTAGTCGGCCGAGACGAGCTTGTGGCCGGGCGTTGCGATGAAGGCGGTGCGGATCTTACGGCCTTCGGCAGTGCGCACCGGAATGTTCTGCAGGTTCGGATCCGAAGACGAGAGCCGCCCGGTCGTGGTGGCAGCAAGCGCGTAGGACGTATGCACGCGTTTCGTTTCCGGATGGACGAAGCCGGGAAGCGCGTCGGTGTAGGTGGACTTGAGCTTGGTCAGCTGCCGCCAGTCGACGATCTTGCGCGGCAGTTCGTGCCCTTCGGCGGCCAGGTCTTCGAGCACCTGCGCCGAGGTCGACCATTGGCCGGTCTTGGTCTTCGAACCGCCGGCAAAGCCCATCTTGCCGAACAGGATATCGCCGAGCTGCTTCGGCGAGCCGATGGTGAAGGTTTCGCCGGCGAGCTTGTAGATCTCATCCTCCAGCGCCGCCGCCCCTTGGGCGAGCTCGCCGGAGAGCCGCGACAGGATCTGGCGATCGATGGTGATGCCGCGATCTTCCATGCGGGCGAGAACGGCGACCAGCGGCCGCTCCAGGCGCTCGTAGACGCGCGTCAGCCCCTTGGCCGCAAGCCGCGCCTTCAGGATATGCCAGAGCCTCAGCGTGACGTCCGCATCCTCGGCCGCGTAGGTCGTCGCCCTGTCGATATCGACGAAATCGAAGGTGACCGACGACTTGCCGGTGCCGGTGATGTCCTTGTAGGGGATCGGCTTGTGGTTCAGCCAACGCTCGGAAAGCGCGTCCATGCCATGCGTGCCGTTGCCCGCGTCGACGACGTAGGACATCAGCATCGTGTCGTCGAAGCTCTCCACGGTGATGCCGTGCCGCTTCATCACGAGGTAATCGTATTTCAGGTTCTGCGCGACCTTGAGGACGGAGGGGTCCTCGAGCAGGCGCTTCAGCCGGCTCAACGCTTCTGCGACCGGGATCTGGTTTTCGGCAAGCCCGCCGCCCAGCAGATCGCCGACGCCGGTCTTGTGGATCAGCGGAACATAGGCTGCCCGGATGGCGGTGCCCGTCGGGTCCGCCCGATGATCGGCGATTGCCAGCGAAAAGCCGACGAGATCGGCCTGCATGGCGTCGAGCGACGTCGTTTCCGTGTCGAAGCCGACGACGCCGGCATCGCGCGCGTCAGCGATCCACTGGTCGAGCGTGGCGATGTCGCGGATCGTGACATAGGCGCTGTGATCGAGCGGCGCCTTGGCGAAGATCTCGGCGCGCGCCGCCGCCAGCGCCTGCGGCGTGGCATCTCCAGCGTCTGTTTCGCCGCCACGCGACAGGACGGCGGCCGCCTCTGCGGCCTCTCCACGGACCACCGCCTTGGATGACGAACCGTCGCTGGCGGCCGTCGCTACGCCACCCTTGTCGAGATCCGGGCCACGCGCATCCGCGCCCCATTCCACCGGAACATTGGCGGCTTCGACGGCGTCGGCATCGGTGCCGGTCGCAGCAGCGACGCGGCGCGTCAGGGTGGTGAATTCCATCGCCTTCAAGAAGGCGATGAGCTTCGGCCCGTTCTGCGGCTCCAGGCCCAGATCCTCCAGCGGGACATCCAGCGGCGTGTCGGTCTTGAGTTCGACGAGCTGGCGCGACAGGCGCGCGAGATCGGCGTTCGCCATGATGTTCTCGCGGCGCTTGGCCTGCTTGATCTCGCCGGCGCGCGCCAACAGCGTTTCAAGGTCGCCGTATTCTTCCAGCAGCTGCGCCGCCGTCTTCGGGCCGATGCCGGGAATGCCGGGGACGTTGTCGGTGGAATCACCGGTCATCGCCTGGAGATCGATCATCTTTTCCGGCGGCACGCCCCATTTCTCGATCACTTCCGGGATCGAGATCTGCTTGTCCTTCATGCTGTCGTACATCGACACATTCGGGGTGACGAGCTGCATCAGGTCCTTGTCGGAGGAGACGATGGTGACACCTGCGCCGGCCGCTTCGGCGAGCCTGGCATAGGTGGCGATCAGATCGTCCGCCTCGTAGCCTTCCTTTTCGATGCAGGGCAGATTGAAGGCGCGCGTCGCGTGGCGGATCAGGCCGAACTGCGGAATGAGATCTTCCGGCGGCGCCGTGCGGTTCGCCTTGTACTGATCGTAGAGCGCGTTGCGGAACGTCTTCGACGAATAGTCGAAGATCACCGCGAAATGGGTCGGCGTGACGCCGACGGAAGTGTCGCGCGCATCGGTGAGCAGCTTCCACAACATGTTGCAGAAACCCGAGACCGCGTTGACCGGAAGGCCATCGGATTTGCGGTTGAGCGGCGGGATGGCGTGGAACGCCCGGAAGATGAATCCGGAGCCGTCGACGAGGAAGAGATGATCACCGTTTTTCATGGGCAAATGGATAGCGCGGGGTGAAGCAAAGGTCCATTGCGGTTTTCCCGCCGAACACTACATTCTCGCCTCGAAAACGAGGCATCGAGCCGCTACTGGCGATTGCAGCGGCGAGGCCGTGTTCTCCTTTCCAAAGGGGTAACGACAGGGCCTCCAGGTTTCACGCAAACGTTACGTATTTGTAATGTCCGATTCGTGCCGCCTATCCTTGAAAAGCCACATTTGACTCCTCAAATCTTACTCAACGGCATCGAGTGATGCCGTCTTCTGGTGATTGGCCTGTCCCCCGCCCGCACCAGATGAGGACAAAGGCCTTATCCCCCTCTCCGGGCCTTTGTCCCGTTTTCAAGAAACCGTCACGGCGCCGCCTCCGCACCGTGACGGTTTTTTGCTTTCAGAGACCTGCGATCAAGTCCTCTCACATCGAGGTGAGTCCGGCGTTTCCCAAGGTTCATCGCCTGCATTGTAACTTGTCTTCATGGCGCTTCGGGCGTACCGATAGCTATGGCCTTCAATCGGATGGAATCTGCAACCTATCTGGCCAGCCTGCTGGCGAAGAGCTTTTCGCGCGCGCTGCACGAGCGTGGCCAGAAGCTTGGTTTCGCACCGGGTCAGTTTCCCATCCTGCTCGAGCTTTGGGCCGAGGAGGGCCTGACGCAGAAGCAGCTGCTCGATCGCCTCGACATCGAGCAGGCAACGATGGCCAACACGCTTTCCCGCATGGAGCGCGACGGGCTCATCGTCCGCCGCAAGCACCCTCAGGACAAGCGCTCGCAGCAAATCTTCCTGACCGAACGGGCAAAGGAGATGGAGGCGGCCGCCAAGGAAGCAGCCCTTGCCGCCGACCAGTCGCTGCTTTCCGGTCTCAGGAACTTCGAGCGCGAGCTGATGCTCGAATATATGCGCATGGCCCTGGCCAGCGTGGCACGTGGCGACGGCCGCGCCTGAAGCTTCCTGCCTACCCTGATCGATCCATCAAAATATTTGGCTTAAAGAGGACGCCCTTAGGCTCTAAACCGGAGCGAGCGCGTCCAGCGACTTTGCGCGTCCAACGGCGCTGCGTCGAACGTTCGCTCCGCCTGGAACGATCTCGCGCGATTTCGTGCTCAAATCGATTTCGATTTGGCGATTGATGCAGTAGGTTCCGGCAAATCTTCAAGCAAGGATATGCATGATGGCAGATATCACCCCCGTTCTCGAACGTGCAGACGCCGACCTGCCGAAGAGCCTCGACCGGCTTTTCGATCTCGTTCGGATCAAGTCGATCTCCACCGACCCGGCCTTCAAGGCGGAATGCCGCAAGGCGGCCGAATGGCTCGTGACGGAACTCAACAGCCTCGGCTTTACCGCTTCGGTGCGCGACACTCCCGGCCATCCCATGGTCGTTGCCCATCACGATGGCGCCAAGCCTGATGCGCCGCATGTGCTGTTCTACGGTCACTACGATGTTCAGCCGGTCGATCCGCTCAACCTCTGGGACACGGATCCGTTCGAGCCAGGCCTCAAGGAAATCGAACCCGGCCGCAAGGTGATCACCGGCCGCGGCACGGCTGACGACAAGGGCCAGCTGCTGACCTTCGTCGAGGCGGTCCGCGCCTACAAGGACGTGCATGGCGGCCTGCCCTGCCGCGTCACCATCCTGTTCGAAGGCGAAGAAGAATCCGGTTCGCCGTCGCTGAAGCCCTTCCTCGAAGCCAATGCCGCCGAGCTCAAGGCCGACTACGCGCTGGTCTGCGACACCAGCATGTGGGACCGCGATACGCCGGCCATTTCCGCGGGCCTGCGTGGCCTCGTCGGTGAAGAGGTCATCGTCCGGGCTGCCGACCGCGACCTGCATTCGGGTTACTTCGGCGGTGCCGCTGCCAACCCGATCCGCATCCTCACGACCATTCTCGCCGGCCTGCACGATGAAAACAGCCGCGTGACGCTGCCCGGTTTCTACGACGGCGTCGAAGAAACACCGGCCCAGATCAAGGCTGCCTGGGAAACGCTCGGCCAGACGGCAGAGAAGTTCCTCGGCGAAATCGGCCTGTCGATCCCGTCGGGCGAAAAGAACCGCTCGGTGCTGGAACTGACCTGGGCGCGGCCGACCGCGGAAGTCAACGGCATCACCGGCGGCTACACCGGCGAAGGCTTCAAGACGGTGATCGCGGCCGAGGCTTCGGCGAAGGTTTCCTTCCGCCTCGTCGGCAACCAGAACCCGGAAAAGATCCGCGAGGCGTTCCGCGCCTACGTGCGCTCCAAGGTTCCGGCCGACTGCTCGGTCGAGTTCCACGCCCATGGCGGTTCGCCGGCCATCCACCTGCCCTACGAATCTCCGCTGCTCAACACGGCGAAGGTAGCGCTTTCGGATGAATGGCCGAAGCCGGCCGTCATCATCGGCATGGGTGGCTCGATCCCGATCGTCGGCGACTTCCAGAAGATGCTCGGCATGGAATCGCTGCTCGTCGGCTTTGGCCTTTCCGACGACCGGATTCACTCGCCAAACGAGAAGTACGAGCTGCAGTCCTACCACAAGGGCATCCGCTCCTGGATCCGCATCCTGGACGCGCTCGCCGCTTAAAGATGGTCAGAGCGGGATCCGCACGGTTTTCGCGCCCATCCCGCTCGACTTTGATCCCCGGCCGCAGTGGAGAGCTCCACCGCGGCCGTTCGTTTTCAGTTGCGCTCAGCCAATAACACAGCCCTCACGCGCAATCCGTCTGCCAGCGCGCACGCGTTGCTGCCCGATCGGTGCGATGTCCACGTTTTACCGTTTCCCCTTCACCGTTTCCCGGCGGTTTCTCCGTTTCCGACAGACCGTCAATCCTTGACCTGCGGGGTCTCAGGTGCTTCCTTTTTGTGAAACAAATCACAAAGGGAAGTCGGATCGTTGGCAAGGGTAGGGACCGAAGCGACGCGCTGCGGGCGCGGCGTTATGACAAAGCAGCTCATAAAACAGGATGTCTCCGCTTGGAGAACCACTCCGGCAGCTGCAACAGAAGTGTCCTTAGAACGCCTCGCCCATCATCTCGCACCGATCACGGCGCCGGCATGAAGCGGCTGCAGACCTATTTCTGGCCCATCGTCGGGCTTCTTGCGATCCTCTTTTCGGTGAATGCGCTCTATCACGAGCTTCGCGGACTTTCGCTTGACGAATTCCTCGCAAGCTTCAACGCGATTTCGCTGAGGAGCTGGCTGCTGGCGATCGGCTCGACGCTGGTCGCCTATGCGGCGCTGGCGGCCTACGACCGGCTGGCGCTCGACCATCTCGGTCACCGCATCTCGATCTGGTTCATCACGCTCTGCTCGTTCACGACCTATGCGCTGTCGCACAATCTCGGCGCTTCCGTGTTCTCGGGTGCGGTCGTGCGCTACCGGGCCTATCGTTCCAAGGGGCTTTCTCCGGGTGAAGTCGGCGTGCTCGTCGCATTCTGCTCCTTCACCTTCACGCTCGGCACGCTGGTGCTTTCAGCCGTCGTCCTTCTGGTGCGGCCCGACATCATCGAACGTTTCGCCGAGTTCCTGCCGGTGGAAATGTCGCTGACCACAGGCGTCCTCATCCTCGTCGTCATCGGGCTCTACGTCATCGGCAGCCTCGTCGGGCTGCCGTCATTCCGCACGCGATGGTTCCAACTGCACTATCCGAAGCCGAGAATCGTCTTCCGGCAACTGGTGATCGCGCCGGTGGAACTGATCGGCGCCGCCGGGATCATCTATTTCGCGCTGCCGGAAGCCGGGAACCCAGGCTATATCGTCATTCTCGGGATTTTCCTTGCCTCATTCTCGGCGGCGCTGCTCTCGCATGCGCCCGGCGGGCTCGGCGTACTCGAGCTGATCTTCATCGCCGCGCTGCCGGAGATGGATCCGGCCGACGTTCTCGCCGCCCTTGCGATCTTCCGTCTGCTCTACCTGGTCATCCCCTTCATCCTGGCGTTGGTGGTGATCCTTGTGTTCGAGCGGGCACGCTTCGTGGCGCAACGCCCGCCGCCGGGAGGCGCCGATCCTTCCTGACGGGATACTTGCTTCAGTAGCCGGCAATTGCAGCGGGATACGGAGACCGCACACCTCCCTCGATGCGCTTCAGGGCGCGTTGCAGACCGTCGGCAGCGCCTGCTCGAGCGGCCCCTTCACCTCACGAAGCCGCGCCGCTTCGATCTGGTAGGGCGTGAAGGGTGGCACCTGCAGCGAAGGGTTGATGATGCGTGTGACGTAGCAGCCGGCGAAGAACCGCACGCGCGCGCTTCTCGATGGACTTCACCGCAACCGGTACCGCGGAATAGATACTGCCGGCACCGGCTTCCGTTTTCACCTTGCCGACCTTCACCTCGACCGACACAGTGCGGTCATAGCCGCGGGTGAAGGACTTGAAGCCGCCGACGGGCTTCGATTCGCCGAAGTAACCGTAGGCGCGGGCATATTCCCTGCGGTTGATGGCGTTGTAGAGCGAGCGGACCAGGGCTGCGCCATCGGAGCGGTCGTCGACATAGGCGATGCTTTCCTGTGCCAGGGCCTCGCCATTCAACGCTGCAAATGCGCCGAGGGCGAAGGCGGTGGATCGAAAATTCATGGGAGTCCTCCTTTGTCGCGCGACAACCGAGCACAACAATAAGGCGAAGCCATAGCAGGATTCGCCACCAGCATGTTTCGTTAAATCGTCTCCGGTTCAAGAAAACCTGCAGCCATTCAACGTGTTACAGCGATCTCAGCGCGCCCCAAAGTGACGCGCATCGCTGCGGAATAGCGACGGGTATTCAGGCCGGTGGCAAGCCGGCACGGCGACGGGCTACGACGCGTTCGCGCCACACCGTGAATATGCCGGCGGCGACCACCAGCACCGAGCCGCCCATCATGTTGACCGTCAGCGTCTCGTTGAAGAGCGTCACCCCCATGATCGAGGCAAAGACGAGCTGCAGATAGGTGAGCGGCTGAACCGCCACCGCATCGAGCACTTCATAGGCGCGGATGAGGAAGTAGTGGCTGGAGGATCCGGTGATGCAGAGGAGCAGCATCCAGCCCCAGTCAACCGGCGCCAGCGTGACCCAGAAGAAGGGACCGACCATGCTGATCGCGGCAGCGCCGACGACGCCGGTGTAGAAGAAACTGGTCATCGCCGAATCCTGCCGGCTGACGAGCCGCGTGACGATGACATAAAGCGCAAACAGCAGCGCCGCCCCGAGCGGCAAAAGGAAGGTCCGGTCGAACAGGCCGTCCGCGGGCTTCAGAATGAGAAGTACTCCGCCGAGACCGACCGAGATTGCCAGCCAGCGCCGCCAGCCGACACGCTCGCCGAGAAGCGGCATGGATAGCAGGGCAACGAAGAGAGGCGTCGCCGCAAGAATTGCCTGCGAATGGGCAAGCCCGACCCAGGTGAAAGACGTGATGACCATGACGATCTGGGTCGGAAGCAACACGCCGCGCACGAGCTGAAGCCACGGCCTCCTCGTTGTCGCCGTGATCTTCAGGCCCTCCTTGCTGCGTGCCGCCAACGCGACCGCGAAGAGCGCGAAAGCCCAATAGCGGATCATGGCGACGAAGACCGGCGGATAGATCGCACCCAGATGCTTGGAGATGCCGTCCTGGATCGAAAATATGACGATCGCCAGGAGCGTGAAGAGATAGCCGTTTGCCTTGGAAGCCTGGGAGACGGTGGACGTCATGGCGCGCCGATACCTGCGAGAACCCGCCGCACCGCCAATTGCGCACGACAGGTGCCACATACCGGGAAACACGGGCAGCATTCGAGACATGAAAAGAGCCCCGTGTGGGAGGAGGTACACGGGGCTCTCGAACTTGATCGGTGACTGGGAGGAGGAGTGCCACCGACCCGCATCGGGCGCCGCGGGAGGAGGTGCAGCGCTTCGATAAGTCATATAATAATCGTGCGTCGCAGCAATTTCAAGATGAGATTTTGCATTGCACAAAATCGTGAAGGCGAGCGTTGTCCTCAACGTCAGATCGCTTGGGTGACTTTGCGACCGTTCACCAGGCGAAGACCCCGCGATGCACAAGTCACGAGCCAAGCGGAGCTGCAGCGCCCTCAAACGCAAGCTGTTGAAGACCATGCGTATTTCACGATCCGCTTCTTAACTCCCCCTTAAATTGCCGTATTTAAAGTTCACCCGGTCGCCGTGGCGGATGGCGTGGGACGTCGTTACCGCCGTCGAAATCGATTGGCCGCAGCAGTTGCGCCAAGAGCCACCGCAAAGCGGTGAGGGATAGATCAAACGGCATGGCAGCACGCGGCAGGTCAGGAGAGCGGATCGAGCCCTCGTTCGGCGGAGGCGAGAACGACGACGACGATTTCCGCGTCGAGGCCAGCGACCGTGTGACCGCCAGCCGCAAGGCACCCCGCGGCAAATCTTCGGGCAATAGCAAGAAGGGCAACGGCAAGAAGAAGGCAGCCGGCAAGCGCGGCAGCGCGCGTCGCGGCTCAGGCGGTGGCGGTTTCATCGGCCTTGTCCGCACACTCTTCTACTGGTGCATCGTGCTGGGCATCTGGGGCGCCATGGGCGTCGGCGGCCTCGTCCTCTATTACGGCGCGCGCATGCCGAGCGCCGGAAGCTGGTCGATCCCCGAGCGCCCGCCGAACGTCAAGATCCTGGCGGTCAGCGGCGACGTCATCGCCAATCGCGGCACCACCGGTGGCGAGGCATTGTCGCTGGAAAACATGTCGCCCTATATTCCGCAGGCCGTCATCGCCATCGAGGACCGCCGCTTCTATTCGCATTTCGGCATCGATCCGCTGGGGCTCGCCCGCGCCATGGTGACGAACCTCACCACCGGCCGCATGGTGCAGGGTGGCTCGACGTTGACACAGCAGCTTGCCAAGAACCTGTTCCTCTCGCCGGAGCGCACGCTGGAGCGCAAGGTGCAGGAAGTGCTGCTCGCCTTCTGGCTCGAGCAGAAATATTCCAAGGACCAGATCCTGGCGATGTATCTCAACCGGGTGTTCTTCGGCTCCAACGCCTATGGCGTGGAGGCGGCATCGCGGCGCTACTTCAACAAGTCGGCGCGCGACGTGAACCTCGGCGAGGCAGCATTGCTTGCCGGCCTGCTCAAGGCCCCTTCCCGCCTGTCGCCGGCCCGCGACCCACAGGCGGCGGAAGAACGCGCCCAGGTCGTTCTCGGCGCCATGCGCGACGAAGGCTACGTCACCGACAGCGAAATCAAGACGGCAATGTCGCAAACGCCGACCAAGGCGAAGAGCTACTGGTCCGGCGCCGAGCATTACGTCGCCGACATGGTGATGGACCAGCTTCCCGGCATGATCGGCGAGGTCAAGGAAGATCTGGTCATCGACACGACCATCGACCTCAATCTCGAGAAGAAGGCCGAGGAGGTGATCGCTTCCACGCTCGACACCGACGGCAAGAAGCTCGATGCCTCGCAGGCTGCCCTCGTCTCGATCGATGGCACCGGCGCCATCCGCGCGCTCGTCGGCGGCAAGGACTATGCCGAAAGCCAGTTCGATCGCGCTTCCAAGGCAAAGCGCCAGCCGGGGTCCGCCTTCAAGCCCTTTGTCTATGCCGCGGCCCTCGAGATCGGCCGCACGCCGATGTCGATCCGCAACGACGGACCGGTCCGGATCGGCAACTGGACACCCGAGAATTACGACCAGAAGTATCGCGGCGAAGTGACCATCGCCGATGCGCTCGCCAATTCGCTGAATACCATCGCCGCCCAGTTGGTGATGGAGGTCGGACCGCAGAACGTCGTCAAGGTCGCCCATCGACTCGGAATCGATTCCGAGATGCAGGCCAATGCCTCGATCGCGCTCGGCACATCCGAAGTCAGCCTGGTCGAGCTGACGTCCGCCTATGCCCCGTTCATGAATGGTGGCTTCAAAGCGACGCCGCACGTCATCCGCCGCATCTCCAAGGCCGACGGCACGGTGCTCTACGAGAATACCTACGACAACCCGCCGCGCGTGCTCGATCCGGCAATCGTCAGCGAAATGAACCAGATGATGGTGCGGGTGCTGACCAAGGGCACCGGCAAGAAGGCGCAGCTCAAGGGTTGGGAAGCAGCCGGCAAGACCGGCACGACCCAATCCTTCCGTGATGCGCTGTTCGTCGGCTACACCTCGAACCTCACCACCGGCGTCTGGTTCGGCAACGATGACGGCAAGTCGATGAAGAAGGTCACCGGTGGCGGCCTGCCGGCCAAGGCCTGGCACGATTTCATGATGGCAGCCCATGAGGGTCTCTCACCCTCGCCGCTCTTCGGCACGACGGGCGTGCAGCCGGTCTTCGACGAGGGCGTGAACACGCCGGCCGGCGACTTGCTCTCCGGCGATCCGGAGGCCTTCCCGGAAGCGCCCGTTGGGGCCAATGGTGCGGTCGCCGTCGGACAGCGGCCAGTGGACCAGGGCGGCGAATGGGGTGGTCAGAGCGCCGATCAGGGCAATGGCGGCCTCGTGCCACCGGCCGATGTCGGCCAGACGACGGGCGCCACGCGCCGTACGACCCTCTTTGACATTCTGACCGGCGGTTGAGCCGCTAAGACCGTGCCGGAAGCATACAACTGGCGCCTTTCTCACCGGCGGCGGACAGCCCATTTCCGGCTGCGCAAATCGCGGACTTGCATTTGCCCCCAAACGCCCCGCAGAATGCCTTGCAGTCCGAAACGCCGGTCCTTATATACGCCGCATCGGCGCAGTCTCGGCTGCGAAGAAATCCTGAGACCATCCCGTTAGGGGCTGTCTTACGAATGCCTGACCGGGTTCCGACAGTCCGCTGCAAGGAGAGAACGACATGGCTAAAGTTATTGGTATTGACCTGGGAACGACCAACTCCTGCGTCGCCGTCATGGACGGAAAAGACGCGAAGGTGATCGAAAATGCAGAGGGCGCGCGCACGACCCCCTCGATGGTGGCATTCAGCGACGACGGCGAACGTCTCGTCGGCCAGCCGGCCAAGCGCCAGGCCGTCACCAATCCGGAAAACACGCTTTTTGCGATCAAGCGCCTGATCGGCCGGACCTTCCAGGACCCGACCACGCAAAAAGACAAGGACATGGTTCCTTACAAGATCACCAAGGCCGACAATGGCGACGCATGGGTCGAAGCGCACGGCAAGGATTATTCCCCGTCGCAGATCTCCGCCATGATCCTTCAGAAGATGAAGGAAACGGCCGAATCCTACCTCGGTGAAAAGGTCGAAAAGGCCGTCATCACCGTTCCGGCCTACTTCAACGACGCCCAGCGCCAGGCAACCAAGGATGCCGGCAAGATCGCCGGCCTCGAAGTGCTGCGCATCATCAACGAGCCGACCGCGGCAGCGCTTGCCTACGGCCTCGACAAGAAGGACGGCAAGACGATCGCCGTTTACGACTTGGGTGGTGGCACCTTCGATATCTCGGTTCTCGAAATCGGCGACGGCGTCTTCGAAGTGAAGTCGACGAACGGCGACACCTTCCTCGGCGGTGAAGACTTCGACATGCGTCTCGTCGAATACCTCGCCGGCGAATTCAAGAAGGAACAGGGCATCGACCTGAAGAACGACAAGCTCGCTCTTCAGCGCCTGAAGGAAGCCGCCGAAAAGGCCAAGATCGAGCTGTCCTCGTCGCAGCAGACCGAAATCAACCTGCCGTTCATCACGGCTGACGCTTCCGGTCCGAAGCACCTGACGATGAAGCTGTCGCGCGCCAAGTTCGAAAGCCTCGTCGACGACCTGATCCAGCGCACCGTTGCACCGTGCAAGGCAGCCCTCAAGGATGCCGGCGTCTCGGCTGCTGAGATCGACGAAGTCGTTCTCGTCGGTGGCATGAGCCGTATGCCGAAGGTTCAGGAGACCGTGAAGCAGCTGTTCGGCAAGGAGCCGCACAAGGGCGTGAACCCGGATGAAGTGGTCGCCATGGGCGCCGCCATCCAGGCCGGCGTTCTGCAGGGCGACGTCAAGGACGTTCTCCTGCTCGACGTGACCCCATTGTCGCTCGGCATCGAAACGCTCGGTGGCGTCTTCACCCGCCTGATTGAACGCAACACGACGATCCCGACCAAGAAGTCGCAGACCTTCTCGACCGCCGACGACAACCAGTCGGCCGTGACGATCCGCGTCTCCCAGGGCGAGCGCGAAATGGCTGCAGACAACAAGCTGCTCGGCCAGTTCGACCTCGTCGGCATTCCGCCGGCACCGCGCGGCATGCCGCAGATCGAAGTCACCTTCGACATCGACGCCAACGGCATCGTGCAGGTTTCGGCCAAGGACAAGGGCACCGGCAAGGAACACCAGATCCGCATCCAGGCATCTGGCGGCCTCTCCGACGCCGACATCGAGAAGATGGTCAAGGACGCCGAAGCCAACGCTGAAGCCGACAAGAAGCGTCGCGAAGGCGTGGAAGCCAAGAACCAGGCCGAAAGCCTGATCCACTCCAGCGAGAAGTCGCTGAAGGATTACGGCGACAAGGTTTCGGAAACCGACCGCAAGGCGATCTCCGACGCGATTGCCGCGCTGAAGACCTCCGTCGAAGCTTCCGAGCCGGACGCCGAGGACATCAAGGCCAAGACCAATACGCTCATGGAAGTTTCCATGAAGCTCGGCCAGGCGATCTACGAAGCGCAGCAGACGGAAGCCGCCCATGCGGATGCCGCTGCGGACGCTGCCCGTGACGGCGATGTCGTCGATGCCGACTACGAAGAAGTCAACGACGAGGACGACCGCAAGCGTTCGGCCTAAGTCGCCCTTCGAACAGA
>NZ_JAEPRP010000010.1:27867-61657 GCF_016652895.1 Ensifer sp. SSB1 | reverse complement strand
GGGTTCGCCCGGGCTTTTTTGTTGGCCGCTTGGTCTGACGCGACGGGCAAATGTGGCGAGAGGGGCCGCGCCGCGCGGCAAACGTTACTTTTCCGACAAAAAACCGCATCTACCGCCGTTCGGGCTATGGTATCGCGCTTCAAGGTTTACTAAATCGGTGGCAAGGTAAACGGGCAGCCGCCGAGCCTTCGCGCTGGCACGCCTTGTCAACAGGACAATCTTCGACGAATGAAACGTGATCTGTACGAAACGCTTGGGGTTGCCAAGAATGCCGATGAGAAGGAGCTGAAGAGCGCCTTCCGCAAACTCGCGATGAAGTATCACCCGGACAAGAACCCCGGCGACGCGGCAGCAGAGAAGACCTTCAAGGAAATCAACGAAGCCTACGAGATGCTCAAGGACCCGCAGAAGCGGGCGGCCTACGATCGTTACGGTCACGCGGCCTTCGAGCAGGGCGGCATGGGCAATGGCTTCGGCGGCGCCGGCGCGGGCGCAGGCGGCTTCTCCGACATCTTCGAGGACATCTTCGGCGAGATGATGGGCGGCGGACGCCAGCGGCGCTCGTCGGGCGGTCGCGAACGCGGCGCCGATCTTCGCTACAACATGGAGATTTCGCTCGAGGAAGCCTTCGCCGGCAAGACCGCGCAGATCCGCGTTCCGACCTCGATCACCTGCGACGTCTGCACCGGCTCCGGCGCCAAGCCCGGCACCAGCCCGAAAACCTGCGGCACCTGTCACGGCTCCGGCCGCGTTCGCGCAGCCCAGGGCTTCTTCTCGATCGAGCGCACCTGCCCCACCTGCGGCGGGCGCGGCCAGACGATCACCGATCCCTGCGGCAAGTGCCACGGCCAGGGCCGCGTCACCGAAGAGCGCACGCTCTCGGTCAACATTCCGGCCGGCATCGAGGACGGCACCCGCATTCGCCTTTCCGGCGAAGGCGAAGCCGGGCTTCGCGGCGGACCGGCGGGCGACCTCTACATCTTCCTTTCGGTCAGACCGCATGAGTTCTACCAGCGCGATGGCGCCGATCTCTATTGCAGCGTGCCGATCTCGATGACGACGGCTGCCCTTGGCGGCAAGTTCGACGTGACCACGCTCGATGGCACCAAGTCGCGCGTCACGGTTCCCGAGGGTACCCAGGCCGGCAAGCAGTTCCGCCTCAAGGGCAAGGGCATGCCGGTGCTGCGCTCGGCCCAGTCCGGCGACCTCTACATCCAGATCCAGATCGAAACGCCGCAGAAGCTGACCAAGCGCCAGCGCGAGCTGCTGCAGGAATTCGAGCAGATCTCGTCCAAGGACAACAATCCGGAATCGACGGGCTTCTTTGCCCGGATGAAGGATTTCTTCGATACGCTGAGCGACTGAAGCTTCGAGCCTGACGACTTCTACAACGCCGCGCGCCGGAAACGGTTGCGCGGCGCGTCTATTTCAGAGCAGGGCCGTGAGCTGCCACAGCCCGGCCAAAACGAGCGCTACCCCGGCGATGCGGGACAGGATCCTGCCGCCGGGCACGACCTTCTCCGCCAGAACGAAGATGGCGATCGCGGCGATCCACAGCACGTTCATCACCCCGCCGACGAACAGCAGCGCCATCAGCGCCCAGCAGCAGCCGACGCAATAAAGCCCGTGCCGTACACCGAGGCCGAAGGCGCCGACCGCCTTCCGACGAAAGCCGCCGTGGTTCTGTATGAAAAGCAGCGGCGCCTGGCACTGGCTGAGGCAGCGATCCTTGAGCGGCGTGAACTGGAACAGGCCGACGGCAATCAGCACGATGCCGCTGAGAACCGCACTGGCACTGGCAAGCGCCGGTGTGAGCAACAGTGCGCGATCGAGCAGCCATTGCCCGAGAACAGCGACGAGCGCGAACAGGATCCATGCCGACAGGTAGCCGATGGCAAAGAAGCCGGTGGCGGCAAAGGGCTTGCCCTGTTGCGCCGCCTGGCGGCCGACACGGGCATAGAGCAGGATCATCGGCGTCGCCGACGGCACCATCATACCCACCATCATGACGGCCCACATGATGAAGGCATAGGCGAAGGTTGCCGCGGTCCAGGGACCGACGGCCGCCGCTGACATGGATGTCATCGCCCCCTCTTGCGTTTCCATCGGCGTGCTCATCGGCATGTCCATGGGCATATCCATGGCCGAGCCCATATCCATGCTGCCGTGGGACGCCGGAGCAGCGGCCATATCCATGGCCGATGCCAGCCAGAGAATGTAGATCCAGCTGATTGCCGCCAACGTAACCAGCGCCGCCGCGACGATCGCGCGGTCGCGTCTGAGCAGGGTTTCAAGCGCCGTATCCCTCATCGACGTCAGTGGATCACGCCGCTTTCGGTCAGGTGCATCCGCGCGAAATGGGCGTGCGAATCCACCAGCGCCAAGGTCAGCGGTCCCTTCGTCTCGGCCCACCCGCGCCCGACTTCGCAAAGATCGTATTCAAATCCCTGCGGGAGATTGATGCGCGCCTGATGCGCGACGCCGGTCACCGGATTGAGGATCGGTTCGCCGCGTGCAGCGATCCAGCCCGGCACATTCAGCCGCGCCAGACGGCCGCTGACATCGACCTCTAAATCGATCTCGGCAAAGACCGGGTCGTACATGGTTTCGAAGGTCGTTGCGAAGACCTGGAAAAAGGTCGCGCCAGGCTCCGTGTCCTCCCCGCTCATGATGCGCAGAAGCGCCCCACGCTGCGCGTCGGAGGCCCGAACATCGACGATCGGCACCACCTTCCCTCTCCCCTCGTGAATGGCGCCCGGCCAGGCGGCTATCAGGCCGCCACGAAGCCCATCCAGTCGGGTGTCGCCGTGATAGCCTTCCTCGATCTCGAAGGCACCGACGGCGCTGCAGTGGCCTTGCGTCGGCAATGCATTGAATTGGCAGGGGCAGCCATAGGCGCAATTGCAATGAATGAATTCGCGCCCCTTCATCATCCATCTCACACTCGTCATCGTCTCCTCCCGGGATCTGATCGGTGTTCGTCTCGCGGAACTCTCCGCGAACGGATGCCTTTTATTAGATCGCGAAAATATACTCCTCTCCTCTACCAATGCCAACGCTCGTCGGCACGTCGGCGCTGCGGATCCATGGGATCCGCGGCGCTCAAAAACGCACACCGAGGTTTTTCAGATCGTGGGCAGGAACGCCACTAGAGGGTGGCCATGCCGCCGTCGACGATCAGTTCGGCGCCGACGGTGAAGGTGGCTTCGTCGGAGGCGAGGAAGACGACCGCCTTGGCGATCTCGCTCGCATCGCCAAAGCGGCCAAGCGGAATCTGCGCGGCGATGGCGTCGACGACCTGCTTGATTTCCTCGGGCGTCGGAGCGTGGCCGTCATGGAGCGGCGTGCGGATCGGTCCGGGGCTGACGGCGTTGACGCGGATGCCGCGGCCAATCAGTTCGCCGGACAGCGTGCGGGCCAGCGACAGCAGGCCCGCCTTGGTCAGCGCATAGACGCTCGAGGTCGGCATGCCGATATGGGCATTGATCGAGGTATTGAGCACGACCGAGGCGCGCTTCGAGAACACCGGCAGCAGCGCCTGGATCAGGAAATACGGGCCCTTGACGTTGATGGCGATCGACCGGTCGAAGCTTGCCTCATCCCACTGCTCGATCGGCTGCAGCTTGGCGATGCCGGCATTGACGAACAGGATGTCGAGCGTGCCGAAGGCGGCACGGATCTTTTCAGAGACAGCAGCCTGGCCCGCGACATTGCCGGCATCGGCCTCGATGATGAACGCGGCCTCGCCAAGGACGGCGCGGGCTTCGGCGATGTTCTTCGGGTTGGTGCCGGTGACGGCGACCCTTGCGCCTTCGGCGATGAACTGACGCGCGGTTTCGAGACCGATCCCGCTGGTGCCGCCGGTGATGAGCGCCGTCTTGTTCTGCAAACGTGACATGATGAAAGTCCTCTCGTTGAGTTGAAGAGGAGGCCGGTTCGGCTGGAGCCGTCGTCCTCGAATGCACACAGATATGGCGGAAAACGATCGTTCGGATTAGTCTTCCAATGTTGGAACTGAAATTCGGGAAAGCCGAACGATGATGAAGATCGAAGGAATAGCGGCCTTTGTTGCGGTCGCCGAAGCCGGCTCGATCAGCGAAGCGGCGCGCCGCCTGCGCCTGTCGAAATCCGTCGTCAGCGAAAGAGTGGCCGAACTGGAGCGCGGACTCAACGCCACCCTGCTCCATCGCACGACGCGCAAGCTGACGCTCACCGAGGACGGCATCGCCTTCCGCGAGCGAGCCGTCCGGATCGTGAGTGAAGTGCAGGCGGCGGCCAGCGATCTTGCCGAGCGCCGCGGGCTTCTGACGGGACCGCTCAGGATCGCAGCGCCCGTCAGCTTCGGCCGCCTCCATCTCGGCCCGGCGCTCTACCCGTTCCTGGCGAAGCATCCGGAAATCGAATTGACGCTCGACCTTGACGACCGCCGGGTGGACGCTGCCTCCGAGGGCTATGACGCGATCGTTCGCCACGGCACGATCGCCGACTCTCGACTGGTGGTCTGGAAGCTTGCGAGAAGCCGGCGCCTGCTCGTCGCTTCTCCCGATTATCTCGATCGCCACGGCACCCCGGCGTCGCTTGGCGAACTCGAAGGCCATCGCGGCATCTTCTACACCAATCGCGGAGCGGCCGACTGGCGGTTCGAGGGGCCCTCAGGCGCAACGATCGTGCGGGCGCGCCTGGCGCTTGGCATGAACAATGGCGACATGCTGCACGACGCCGCCGTTGCCGGGCTCGGCATTGCGCTACTGCCTGCCTTCATCGCCGGCCCGGCCGTGCGTGATGGGCAACTCCGGGAGATCGAAGTCGGACTGCGCCCGGAGGCGGAATTCATCTATATGGCGCACCCGGAAGGCCGGCGCGTCTCGGCCAAGCTCAGAGCCATTGCCCAGCACCTGAAAGAGGCTTTCGGCGATCCCCCCTATTGGGACCCGTGAGGCGCGCCCGCAACCCCGGCGTAATCGTTGCCGGCGACGATTGCTCGCCGATTGCCGGTCAAGTCTCGACGGAAGCTTGATCGAAACCGGCTGGCATTCGCATCGCACCCATCGCAACCAGGGATAGTCTTCCTATCTTTCACCATGCGGACCTTCTTTCTGAACTGGATCGTCGCCATGACGCTTGGCACCTCAGCCCATGCGGGCTCCCTCTCCACGGCCTCGACCGATGCCGAAATTCAGGAAATCCTGACCGACCGGATCGACAGGCAGCAGCAGTCGATCGGCATCGTCGTCGGCATCATCGACGCCAATGGCCGGCGCATCGTTGCGCACGGTCATCCGGCCAAGGGCGACCCGCGCCCGGTCGACGGGCAGACCGTGTTCGAGGTCGGTTCGGTCACCAAAGTCTTCACCGCGCTGCTGCTCGCCGACGCGGTAGAAGAAGGCACGCTGCGCCTCGATACGCCCGTCTCGACGTTACTCCCTGCAGGTGTGACGATGCCCGACGACAAGCAGGCTGCGATCACGCTGAAAGACCTGGCGACGCACATGTCCGGCCTGCCGCGGCTACCGAGCAATCTGGCGCCGGCCGACATGAGCAATCCCTATGCGGACTACGACGCCGCCAAGCTCCATGCCTTTC
The DNA here is from genome assembly GCF_016652895.1 of Ensifer sp. SSB1. Taxonomy (NCBI): domain Bacteria; kingdom Pseudomonadati; phylum Pseudomonadota; class Alphaproteobacteria; order Hyphomicrobiales; family Rhizobiaceae; genus Ensifer; species Ensifer sp. SSB1. Next base: position 56,074 of record NZ_JAEPRP010000010.1, on the reverse strand, counting down.
TTACGAGCCACAAGCCGCTGCGGCGCCCTGGCGTCGAGCACGAATACTCCAATCTCGGCACAGGCCTTCTCGGCCACGTGCTCACCTTGAAGGCCGGGCTTTCCTATGACGAGCTCGTCACCAGCCGCATCGCCGCGCCTCTCGGGATGAAAGACACGGCGATTACGCCGCGGCCCGACTGGTCCGGGCGGCAGGCGAAGGGTCACGACGCGGCCCTGGAGCCGGTCAGCGATTGGGATCTCAACGCGCTGCAGGGCGCGGGTGCCCTGCGTTCCACCGCGGACGATCTTCTGATCTTCCTGGAGGCGGCCATGGGGAGAAAGCCATCGTCGCTGGCACCGGCCTTCGCTACCCTGCTCGCAACCCGGCAGCCGCTCGGCAATGGAGACGACGACCAGCAGGCGCTCGGCTGGGTCATCTCGGGCAAGGGCGACGAGCAATTCATCTGGCACAATGGTGGGACCGGTGGCTACCGATCCTTCGTCGGCTACCGTCCGTCGACGGGTGTCGGCGTGGTCGCCCTCTCCAATGCGTCGACCGACATCGGCGTCGACGACATCGGCCGCCATCTGCTGAATAGCAACGCTCCGCTTGCGCCTCCAACCGTCCGGCGCACGGCCGTAACGGTCGATCCGGCAAGCTACGATGCCTATCTCGGCACCTACCGGCTGGCACCTGGATTCGACCTGACGATCTTTCGCGATGGCAATCGGCTGTTTGCCCAGGCAACAGGCCAGGACCGGCTAGAAATCCTTCCGGAGGCCGAGCATCGCTTCTTTGCGAAGCTCATCGATGCGCAGATCAGCTTCACGGTAACCGGCTCTCGCGCCGAGAGCCTGACGTTGCATCAGGGCGGACGAGACAGTCCCGCGCCCCGGGTCGAGAAATAAGAAATGATGCGCGTCTCCCGCCAAATAGGCGGGAGACGCAGTGTGTTTCGATCAGAAGGTCAGATCGATCAGGAAGTAGGCAAGAGCCGAGATCGCGGCCGCTGCCGGCATGGTGATGAACCAGGCAATGACGATATTGCCGGCAAGCCCCCAGCGGACCGCCGAGACGCGGCGGGCGGCACCCACGCCGATGATCGCACCGGTGATGGTGTGCGTCGTCGAAACCGGGATGCCGAGCCAGGTGGCGGCAAACAGCGTGATCGCTCCGCCCGTTTCGGCGCAGAAGCCCTGCATCGGGTTGAGCCTGGTGATCTTCGAGCCCATGGTGTGGACAATGCGCCAGCCGCCGAACAGCGTGCCGAGCGCGATCGCCGCCTGGCAGGTGATCACCACCCAGAAGGGAACGTAAAACTCCGAACCGAGATAGCCCTGCGAGAAGAGCAGAACAGCAATGATGCCCATGGTCTTCTGCGCGTCGTTGCCGCCGTGGCCGAGCGAATAGAGCGAGGCCGAGATGAACTGCATGATGCGGAAGGTGCGGTCGACGGCAAAGGGCGTCTGCCGCACGAAGAGCCAGGAGACGATCAACACCAGCATCAGCGCCAGGAAGAAACCGATCGCGGGCGACATGAAAATGGCGCCTACGGTCTTCAAAAGGCCGGTCCAGACGATGGAACTAAATCCGGTGCTGGCAAGGCCGGCGCCGACGAGGCCGCCGATCAGCGCGTGCGAGGAGCTCGACGGGATGCCGAAGAGCCAGGTGACGATGTTCCAGACGATCGCCCCCATGAGCGCCGAGAAGATCACCAGCGGCGTGACGATTCCGGGATCGATGATACCCTTGCCGAGCGTCTCGGCCACGTGCAGGCCGAAGAACAGGAAGGCGATGAAGTTGAAGAAGGCCGCCCACAGGACCGCATATTGCGGCCTGAGCACCCGCGTCGAAACGATCGTCGCGATGGAATTGGCGGCATCGTGCAGACCGTTCAGGAAGTCGAAGAACAGCGCGATGCCGATCAGCCCGACGAGCAACGGAAAGGCGAGCGTCGCATCCATCAGACGTTCTCGATCACGATGCCGCTGATTTCATTGGCGACGTCCTCGAAACGGTCGATGACCTTTTCCAGCTGGCCATAGATCTCGCTGCCGATGATATAGGCCATCGGGTTGCTCGCGCCGTAACGGTGGAACAGGTCCTTGAGACCCTGCTCGTGCAGTTCGTCGGAGTGTCCCTCGAGGCGGGTGACCTCCTCGGCAATGGCGATGAGGCGGTCGTGATTGACGCCGATGCGGTCGAGCAACGGCACAGCCTCGGCAATCAGATGCGCGGCCCGGCCGACGATCGTGCCCATTTCGCGCATGCCGGGGTCGAAGCTTTTCTGTTCGTAGAGCCGGATTGTCTTGACCGTCTTGTGCATCATGTCGATGGCATCATCCATCGACTGGATCAGATCCTTGATGTCCCCACGGTCGAAGGGCGTGATGAAGGACCGACGGACGGCCAGGAGCACATCGGCGGTGATATGATCGGCTTCATCTTCAAGCGCGACGATCCGGTCGCACTGTTTCTCCATGTCGTCGCCGCCGGCAAGCAGCTTGTCGAGTGCTTCGGCGGCACCGACGACGGTGAGCGAGTGTTTTGCGAAGAGGTCGAAAAAGCGATCCTCGCGGGGAAGTAGTTTGCGGAACCAAGCCAGCATCACAAATATGTCCATTCGTGGATTGTCATGAAACTGTCATATTTGACCGGAGCGCCCAAGAAAAGCACCTGATCCAAGGGGTTTGTCGCCTTTCCCCCGCCGAAATTGGCCAACTTGCACCGATATGGACATGCATGCCGTTTCACCTTGCCTTGGCGCCTGCTTTCGTCCTAGCTGCGCGCAACGTCGAATCCGGACTGCCGATGCCACATAAGGTCTTTCTCAACCGCCTGAAGCTCACGGAGTTCCGCAATTATTCGGCGCTCTCGCTGGAACTCGACCAGCGCCATGTGGTGCTGACGGGAGAGAACGGCGCCGGCAAGACCAACCTCATGGAGGCAGTCTCCTTCCTGTCGCCCGGGCGGGGCCTCAGGCGTGCGGCCTATGCCGACGTGACGCGCGTCGGCGCAAGCGACGGGTTTTCCGTCTTTGCCGACGTCGAAGGCATGGAAGGGCCGGTCGAGATCGGCACCGGCACCGCTGGTGCGACGGAAGGGCAATCCCGACGGCTGCGGCTCAACGGAACGCCGGCGTCGACCGTCGACGAATTGACGGATCACCTGCGTGTTCTCTGGCTGACGCCGTCGATGGACGGGCTCTTCACCGGCCCCTCGGCCGACCGGCGCCGGTTCCTCGACCGGCTGGTGCTTTCGCTCGATCCGGAGCATGGCCGGCGCGCCAGCGAATTCGACCGGGCGATGCGCAGCCGCAACCGCCTGCTCAGCGAATTTCGGCCGGACCCGGCGTGGCTGACGGCCATCGAGCGCGAGATGGCCGGTCTCGGCGTGTCGATGGCGCTGGCGCGGCAGGAAATGCTCGGCCTATTGACCGCGCTCGTCGAACGGAATGTGGACGACACCGTCTTCCCGTCGGCGCATCTGGCGCTTTCCGGTTTTCTCGACGGTGAAGGCCATCGCCCGGCCTATGATCTCGAAGAACAATATCTGGGGATGCTGCGCGACGGGCGCCCGCGCGACGCAGCGGCGGGCCGTACGCTCGACGGACCGCACCGGAGCGATCTGCTCGTGCGCCACCGCGACAAGGATATGGAGGCGGCGCGGTGTTCGACCGGGGAGCAAAAGGCCTTGCTCGTCGGCCTGGTGCTGGCGCATGCGCGCCTCGTCGGCGACATGACCGGCCACGCACCGATCCTGTTGCTCGACGAGATCGCAGCCCATCTCGACGTCAACCGGCGTGCGGCCCTGTTCGACCTCGTCGATGGCCTCGGCGGCCAGGCCTTCATGACCGGCACGGACCAGGCAATGTTCGAAGCACTTGGCGAGCGCGGCCGCTTCCTGACCGTTTCGCACGGAAGCGTAACGGGATAGAAATGAGCGGGATGAGGACAAGTGTTTGCGGTTTTGCGTCCCTAACTCACTCCAACCAGATGGATCATTGTGATCCAAAGGCCGGCCGCCCCGGCCGAGCCGGATGAAGAGGACGCGGTGATGACCGTTGAGAACAAGCTCGATCAATCGGAGATCTCCCGCTACGCCCGCCATATCGTGCTGCCGGAGATCGGCGGCGCGGGGCAGCAGAAACTCAAGGCCGCGCGTGTGCTGGTGATTGGCGCTGGAGGCCTGGGCGCCCCTGTCCTCTCGTATCTCGCGGCGGCAGGTATCGGGCGGATCGGCATCGTTGACGACGATACGGTGGCGCTCTCCAATCTGCAGCGGCAGATTATCCACCGTACTGAGGATATAGACCGCGCCAAGGTCGAGCGGGCAGCCGAAGCGATTGCATCGCTCAATCCGCATGTCAGCGTTGACGAACACCGTCTCCGCCTCAATCCCGAGAATGCCGAGGCCCTGTTCCGGCAATATCACCTTGTGATCGACGGCTCGGACAACTTCGACACACGCTATCTCGCAGCCGATACGGCGGCGGCAGTGGGCATTCCGCTGGTGACCGGTGCCGTCGGCCGCTTCGACGGATCGCTGACCGTGCTGATGCCCTACACCGCCGGCGCCGATGGACGGCCGAACCCCTCTTACCGTGATCTCTTCCCGGAACCGCCACCGGCGGGCGTCGTGCCCTCCTGCGCCGAGGCTGGCATCGTCGGCGCACTGACGGGCGTCATCGGTACATTGCAGGCGATGGAAGCGATCAAGGTCATCGCCGGTTTCGGCGAGCCGCTCGTCGGGCGGCTCTTGATGTATGACGCGCTGACGGCGCAGTTCAACACCATCCGCTATCGTCACAGAGCGTAGGCCGACCATGGTGCAGATCTTTCGCATCGACGGAACATTCGAACGGCACGAGGAACTGCTGGCGCTGATCCTTGGTGCCTTCTCCTACATGGACGGGCTGATCGATCCGCCGTCATCAGCACATGCATTGAACGTCGAAACGCTCTGCCAGAAGATCGATGACGAGATCGCCTTCGGCGTCAGCGACGATGAACGGCTCGTCGGCTGCATCTTCTGCAAGCCTGAAGCCGATTGTCTCTACATCGGCAAGCTCGCGGTTGCCCCGCAGACACAAGGAAAGGGCGTCGGCCGGTTGTTGCTCGCCGAAGCGGAGGCGACGGCGCGCGCGCTCAGCCTGCCCGCGCTACGGCTGCTCACCCGCATCGAACTCACCGGTAACCACCGCGCCTTTGCTGCCTGGGGCTTCGTCCAAAGCGGCACCATGTGTCATCCGGGATTTACCCGGCCGACAGCGATCGAGATGCGCAAGACGCTCTAGCTTCCGAGTTTGAGCGGCCCGACGGACAACCGCACGACAGGGCCGTGCGGCGTTTCACGGTCAGTCGCGGCCCGGCAGCACCCGGTCCGGCGGACGGTGGCCGTCGAAGAAGGTGCGGATGTTGATCACCACCTTGTCGCCCATGTCGACGCGGCCTTCGAGCGTCGCCGAGCTCATATGCGGCAAGAGCACGACCTTGCCTTCGCCGGCGAGCTTGATCAGCTTCGGATTGACGGCCGGCTCGTTCTCGAAGACGTCGAGGCCGGCGCCGGCGATCTTGCCTTCACGCAGGGACTTGATCAGCGCCGTCTCATCGATGATGCCGCCGCGGGCGGTGTTGACGATGTAGCTGTCCGGTCGCATCAGTGCCAGCCTACGGGCCGAGAGCAGGTGATAGGTCGCCGGCGTCGACGGGCAGTTGACCGAGACGATATCGACGCGGGCAAGCATCTGGTCGAGGCTGTCCCAGTAGGTCGCCTCCAGCATCTCTTCGGTTTCCGCCTTCACCCGGTGGCGGTTGTGATAGTGGATCGAAAGGCCGAAGGCCTTGGCGCGGCGCGCGACGGCAGTGCCGATCCGGCCCATGCCGACGATGCCGATGCGCTTGCCGGCAATGCGGCGGCCGAGCATCCAGGTCGGCGACCAGCCAGCCCACTCGCCTTTGCGATCGGTCAGGATCTGCGCACCTTCGGCAAGCCGGCGCGGCACCGCAAGGATCAGCGCCATCGCCATGTCAGCCGTGTCCTCGGTCAGCACGTTCGGCGTGTTGGTGACGGTGATACCCTTGCGTGCAGCCGCGTCGACATCGATGTTGTCCACGCCATTCGAAAAGCTGGCGATCAGTTTCAGCTGCGGGCCGGCCTGCTCGATCAGCGCCGCGTCGATGCGATCGGTCACCGTGGGCACCAGCACGTCGGCGCGTTTGACCGCGGCAACGAGTTCCGGCTGGCTGCGCGGCGTGTCGTCGATGTTGAGCTCCGCATCGAAGAGTTCGCGCATCCGCGTCTCGACGATGTCCGGCAATTTGCGGGTGATGTAGACCGTGGGCTTCTTCTTGCTTGTCATTGCTGCGACGGGCCTTGTTGACGGGTCCTTAACCAAGTTGGGCGATACTTTCTCCCTGTAGCCGCAATTTCTACCAGACCCCACCGGGAAGACAAACAAAACTCGCGTCGTCATCCCCGCGATTTCAGTCCGCGGAGCGGGGCCCGAATGAACTGCGCCTGCATAAGCTACTGCATGTTTCCCTTGGTCGTCACCGATTGAAGGACAAAACATGCAGCAACTCAAAGTGCTGCAGCGGCCTTTGTGCGCCTCACTACATACGCGGCGCTACAGGGCCACGGAAAATGAGCTTCGTCATGCGTCACATCATTTCCAGATTCTCGCTCTCGTTGATTGCCGCGTGCCTTGGCGCCGGGATCATGACATCGGCCGCTTACGCTCAGGCCGCCAAGGGCGCCAGCGGGCTGCCGCTGCCGCGCTTCGTCAGCCTGAAGTCCAAGAGCGTCAATCTCCGCATCGGCCCGAGTGTCGATTACGCGGTCGCCTTCCGCTATATGAAGCCCGGCGTGCCGGTGGAAATCATCCAGGAATACGATAACTGGCGCCGTATCCGCGACGCCGACGGCACCGAAGGCTGGGTCAACCAGGCGCTGCTTTCAGGCGACCGTACAGCTGTCGCCGCGCCATGGATGCGCGGCAAGGGTGAAGGCGTCTTCGTCAACATGCGACGTGACCCGCAGGGCACCGCCCCGATCACCGCCCGCATGGAGCCCGGCGTGATCGTGCGTGTCGGCGAATGCAATGGCGACTGGTGCCATGTCGAGACGCAGGGCGTCGAAGGCTGGATCGCCCAGAGCGAGATCTGGGGCGCCTATCCGGGCGAGGCCTTCAAGTAAGGCCGCACGCCCGTCTTTCACAAAACTCAATCCGGACGAATCAGGCGAGACCAGCCTGCTTGGCAGCCTTCTCCAGGGAGACCATCGGCCGCGGTCCGATCTGGCCGATGACGATGCCGGCGGCCAGATTGCCGAGCCTGCTGCAGTCTTCGAGCGAGCGCCCGGTCGTGTAGCCGTGCAGGAAGCCCGCGGCATAGAGATCGCCGGCACCGGTCGTATCGACGACCTGAGCGATCGGCGTTGCGTCGACCCTAACCCGTTCGTCGCCACGCACGACCACCGAGCCTTCTTCGCTCAGCGTCACGGCAGCAAGCTTGCAATCCTTCGACAGCTTTTCCAGCGCCAGATCGAAGTCCTCGGTCTCGTAGAGCGCCAACGCTTCCTGCCGGTTTGCGAAGACGATATCGACCGTGCCCGAACGCATGAGCTCAAGGAACTCGTCGCGATAGCGGTGAACGCAGAAGCTGTCGGAGAGCGTGATCGCGGTTTCGCGGCCGTTGTCGTGGGCGATCCGAGCGGTCTCGCGGATGGCATCCTTGGCGCGTGGCGGATCCCAGAGATAGCCTTCGAAATAGGTGACCTTGGACTGGGCGACGACGTCGGCCTCGACATCCTCGGGACCAAGTTCCACACAGGCGCCGAGATAGGTGTTCATCGAGCGCTCGCCGTCTTCGGTCACGAAAATCATCGAGCGTGCGGTCGGCGGCACGCTTTCGAGCGGCTTCGTCTCGAAGTAGACGCCCTGGGCGCGGATGTCGTGAGCGAAGATCTCGCCGAGCTGGTCACTCGCGGTCTTGCCGAAATAGGCGGCACGGCCGCCAAGGCTGGCGACACCGGCTGCCGTGTTGCCGGCGCTGCCACCGGAGGCCTCCACCGCCGGACCCATGCGCGAGTACAACAACTCGGCCCGTTCGGCATCGATGAGGTTCATGGCGCCCTTTATGATGCCGTTTTCGTTGAGAAAGGCATCGTCGCAGCGCGCGATGATATCAACGATGGCATTGCCGATCGTCAGCACGTCGTATTTTGTCATGAACCTCGTCCGGTCTCCGTGATGGCCGGTGTTCGTTAATACCGGTTTTCCGGCCATTTGGAAGACAAAAGACGCGTGCCTGATGCTTCAACCCGTAGGAAGCGCGCTTTCATCGTAAGCGGCGGCGAATTCGGCGCTTGGCGGGATCGGCTTGATGACATCGATCAGCACGCCGTTCGGATCGGCGGTGATGAAATGGCGCTGGCCGAAGTCCTCGTCCTGCAATGTCTTCAGGATCGGCAGGCCGACGGTAAGTGCTTGCGCATAGATGCGATCCGGATCCTCGACCTCGAAATTCAGGAGAAGGCCACGGGTGGGTGCGCGCGCCTCCTCGGGGATCGTCTCGTGGCGATAGTCGAGCACGGCCAGCGTCACGTGTTCGTCTTCGACCGACTGCAGATGCACATACCAGTCGCTGGTGAAGAGCGCCTGGAAGCGGAAGTGCTCGATGTAGAAGGCGGCGGTGGCGGCAACGTCTGCCGTCATGATGACAGGATAGTAGCTCGTCGATTTCATGGCTTTCCCTCGCTCTCGCAATATCATACAATCTGTATGTATCTAATTAACATACAGGCTGCATGTATGCAACAGGAGACCTCCCGCCGCTCCAACCGTGAACGCTCCGATACGACGCGCGCCGCTATCCTGGACGCTGCCCGGGGCCTCTTCGTCACCCGCGGGTACGCCGATACCTCGACGCCGGACATCGTCGCCGCCGCCGGATTGACCCGCGGCGCGCTCTATCACCACTTCGAGGACAAGAAGGCGCTGTTCCGCGCCGTGGCGGAGCGGGAGGCTGGCGCCGTGGCGGCATCGATCGAGCAGGCGACGTCAGGCGACCTCTCGGCCCGAGAGGCACTGAAGGTCGGCGCCCGCGCCTATTTCGGCGCCATGCGTGAGCCGGGCCGGATCCGTCTGCTTTTGCTCGATGGACCGGCGGTGCTCGGCAAGCAGGAGATGATGGCGATCGATGCGGCCAATGCCCAGAGAACGCTCGAGGAAGGGATTGCCGAGGCAATGGCTCCGGCCACCGTTTCGGCCGACAGGCTGTCGGCCATGGCTTCGCTGCTTTCGGCCGCCTTCGACCGCGCGGCACTCGACATTGCCGACGGCGGCTCGACCGAGATCTATGCGGAAACGATCAGCACGCTGATCGACCGGATGGTTTCGGCCTGACCGTCAGCCAGCGGCGGAGATGATCTGCGGCGGCAGTTCGACGAGCGCCGCAGGAATGTCGCAGGTCTTTTCCGGCGACTTGCAGAGATCGGCGATGACACAGCGTTCGCACTCGGGCTTGCGCGCCTTGCAGCAATAGCGCCCGTGCAGGATCAGCCAATGATGGGCGTGATAGAGATACTCGTCCGGGATGATCTTGATCAGCTTGTCTTCCACCTCGTCCGGGGTTTTGCCCGGCGCCAGACGGAGGCGATTGGCGATGCGGAAGATGTGGGTATCGACAGCGATCGTCGAATGGCCGAAAGCCATGGAGAGCACGACATTGGCGGTCTTGCGGCCGACGCCTGGAAGGGTCACCAGTTCTTCGCGCGTGCGCGGCACTTCGCCGCCGAAATCGCGGATCAGCATCTCGCTGAGGGCGATGACGTTCTTCGCCTTGTTGCGATAAAGGCCGATGGTCTTGATATAGTCCCGAACCTTCTCTTCCCCGAGCGCCAGCATCTTCTCCGGCGTATCGGCGACCGCGAAGAGCGCGCGTGTCGCCTTGTTGACGCCGGCATCGGTCGCCTGCGCCGAAAGCGCCACGGCGACGACCAGCGTGAACGGATTGACGTGCTCCAGCTCACCCTTTGGCTCCGGCCGCTGGATCGAGAAGCGGCGGAAGATCTCCTTGAGCTCGTCCTGGCTATAGAGGTTCTTCACGCGTGGCGCGGCGCGGCGTGCAGTCGCCGACTTCGGTTTTGCGGCGCCAACGGGCAATTTCGGCTTCACGTTTTTCATGATGCATCTATAGTCAAAGGTCATGATAAATGGCAACGCCACCACCCCGCCCGAGGATGCGCCGGTCTTCACCGCCGAGCTTACGCCCTATCGTTCGCTCGGACGCCGAGGTTTCAAAGTCTTCTTCCTGATTGCCGGGCTTTTGAGCCTCGTGCATGTCGTCGTTTTCTTCATCATCGGCGCCTGGCCGGTCGTGTTCTTCTTCGGTCTCGACTACCTGTTGCTGTTCGGCGCCTTCTGGCTGAACAACCGCTCGGCACTCAGCCGCGAGGAGGTCAGCGTTTCCCGGACCGACGTTTCGGTGCGTAAGTTCACCCCTTCCGGGCAGATCACCGAACACCGCTTCAATCCCTTCTGGGCGCGTTTCAACGTCGCCCGGCATCACGAGATAGGCATCGTCTCGATGACGATCAGCGGCGGTGGCCGCCGAACCGACATCGGTTCGTTTCTTAATCGCGACGATCGCGAGACCTTCGCACTCGCGCTCTCGGGTGCGCTTGCGACCGTTCGCCGCCGCTGACGCCCGCTGATCGACCAATGGGGTGCAAATCCTCGCATTCACTCAAGTTTCGGGTGGTTGCGGGCACTGCCAAATGGTTACCTGTGGCATGACAGGAGATGAGCCATGAACATTGCGACATCCGTACCCACAGACATCACGCCGAAAGGCACCGATTACGATACGGTCAGCCGCGTGATCGAAATGCTGACCGAGGATTATCGCGACCAGCCGTCGCTCGAAGCCGTGGCGCAGCGCCTGAAGCAGTCGCCGACGCAACTCCAGAAAGTTTTCACCCGCTGGGCCGGGCTTTCTCCGAAAGCCTTCCTCCAGGCCGTGACGCTCGACCATGCCAAGCGGCTGCTGCGCCAGGAGGACATGCCGCTGCTGGAAACCAGCATCGAGGTCGGACTGTCGGGGCCGAGCCGCCTGCACGACCTGTTCGTCACCCATGAGGCGATGTCTCCAGGAGAATGGAAGGCGCGCGGCGAGGGTCTGACGATCCGCTACGGCTACCACCCCTCGCCCTTCGGAACGGCGCTCGTCATGATCACCGAACGCGGACTTGCAGGCCTTGCCTTCAACGATTCCGGCGGCGAGCAGGCAAGCTTCGAGGACATGGCACAACGTTGGCCCAACGCCCGCTACATCGAGGACAGTGCGGCCACGGCCCAATATGCCGCGCGCATCTTCGACCCCTCGCGCTGGCGCCAGAACGAGCCGCTGCGCATTTTCCTGATCGGCTCCGATTTCCAGATCCGGGTCTGGCAAGCGCTGTTGAAGATTCCGCTCGGCTGCGCCACCACCTATTCGAACATCGCCGGGCAGATCGGCCAGCCGACGGCGTCGCGCGCCGTGGGCGCTGCGGTCGGGCGCAACCCGATTTCTTTCGTCGTTCCCTGCCATCGCGCACTCGGCAAGAGCGGGGATCTCACCGGTTATCACTGGGGGCTGACACGCAAGCGCGCCATCCTCGGCTGGGAAGCCGGCAAGGCGGCCGACGGCACGATTTGATACCTGAAGCCCGGTATCGCCAGCAGACAAAAAAGGGGCGCTCAGCGCCCCTTCTTCATTTCCGATTATGCGAAAGCTCAGTGAGCGCCGGACATGTCGCCCAGCACTTCCTTGGAAGCGACGGTCGAATTGGCGTTGAGCTTGTAAACTATCGGCACGCCCGTCGCGAGGTTGAGCTTCAGGATCTCTTCCTTTGTCAGGCGATCGAGCACCATGACCAGCGAGCGGAGCGAGTTGCCGTGGGCGGCAACCAGGACCTTCTGGCCGGAGAGTACGCGCGGCAGGATCTCGGTCAGGTAGTAGGGCCAGACGCGCGCGCCGGTGTCGCGCAGGCTTTCGCCGCCCGGAGGCTGAATGTCGTAGGAGCGGCGCCAGATATGCACCTGCTCTTCGCCCCACTTCTCGCGTGCGTCGTCCTTGTTGAGGCCCGACAGGTCGCCGTAGTCGCGCTCGTTGAGTGCCTGGTCGCGGATCGTTTCGAGCGAGGACTGGCCGACGGCATCGAGCACGAACTGGCAGGTGCGCTGGGCGCGGACAAGATCCGAGGTGAAGGCGATATCGAACTTGATGCCGTAGTCGGCAAGTGCCTTGCCGCCAGCCCTGGCTTCCTCGACGCCGAGTTCCGTCAGGTCCGGATCACGCCAGCCGGTGAACAGGTTCTTCAGGTTCCAGTCACTCTGGCCATGCCGGACAAGGACGAGGGTACCGCTCATGTCGAACTCCCCTTGAGGCTTGCGAGTGAGAAGGTCAGCTGAGCCCGAGAACATCGAGCATGGAGTAGAAACCGGGTTTCTGGCTGCGCGCCCAGAGTGCTGCCGTGACGGCGCCGCGTGCGAAGATCGAGCGATCCGTCGCGCTGTGCGAGAGGGTCACCTGCTCGCCTTCCCCGGCGAGAATGACCGAGTGCTCACCGATCACCGAGCCGCCGCGCAACGTCGCAAAGCCGATCGAGCCAGCCGGGCGCGGGCCTGTATGGCCGTCACGCACGCGCACCGAATTGTCGGCAAGGCTGATGCCCCGTCCTCTAGCCGCGGCTTCGCCGAGAAGCAGCGCCGTGCCCGAGGGCGCATCGACCTTGTGCTTGTGGTGCATTTCGAGGATTTCGATATCCCAGTTGGCCGGGCCGAGCGCACGCGCCGCCTTCTCCGTCAGCACGCCGAGCAGGTTCACGCCGAGGCTCATATTGCCCGACTTGACGATGCGGGCGTGGCGAGCCGCGGCGCGGATCTTCGCCTCATCGTCGACCGAACAGCCGGTGGTACCGATGACATGGACGATGCGAGCCTGGGCCGCAAGGCCGGCAAACTCGACCGTGCCTGCGGGCGCCGTGAAATCAAGCACGCCTTCTGCATCGACGAAGGCTTCGAGCGGCTGGTCGGTAACGGACACGCCGATCGGTCCGAGACCGGCCACTTCGCCGGCATCACGGCCGATGAAGGGTGAACCCGGACGTTCAATGGCGGCATGCAGGCGCACGCCCTCCATTGCGTGAACCGTCCTTATCAGTGTCTGGCCCATACGGCCTGCAGCACCCACCACCACGAGCTTCATATCGGTTTCGCCCATCGGTGATTTCCTTTTTTTCCGCTTTGGAGCGTTCCGGTCAAAAGAACCGGGGACGCTCTGTCTCGTTGTTCTTACGCATTTCCGGACGCAAAACCGCTGCGCACTTTTTTTGAAATGCTCTAGATTTCGGCGCCGGCCGGCGCTTCGGGCGCATTGGCCTCTGGCGACTGGCCCTGGAGATTGTGGAGCCGAGCGTAGAGACCGTCCGGTCGCCGTGCAAGCTCGGCATGTGTGCCTTCCTCGACGACCGAACCATCCTTCATGACGATGATCTTGTCGGCGTTGACGACAGTCGACAGGCGATGCGCGATGACGATCACCGTGCGACCGTCCATGGCGTGGTCGAGGGCCTTCTGCACGGCGGCTTCCGATTCGGTATCGAGCGCCGAGGTAGCCTCGTCGAGCAGCAGGATCGGGGCGTTGCGCACGAGCGCACGGGCGATCGACAACCGTTGGCGCTGGCCGCCGGAGAGCGTCATGCCGTTTTCGCCGACCGGCGTATCGTAACCCTGCGGCTGCGCCAGAATGAAATCATGCGCGTAGGCAAGCCTCGCAGCGTCCTCGATCTCTGCATCGGTCGCATCGATGCGACCGTAGCGGATGTTGTCGCGGATCGACCCTTCAAAGAGGTAGGGTTGCTGCGAGACATAGGCGATGCCCTTGCGCAGCGACTGCTTGGTGACGTCGGCAATGTCCTGTCCATCGATCAGGATCTGGCCCGAAGCAGGATCATAAAACCGCGGAATGAGGCTGATGACCGTCGACTTGCCGGCGCCCGAGGGGCCGACGAGCGCTGTCGTCTTGCCGCCTTCGGCCACGAAGCTGACGCCTCTCAGAACCTCGTCGCCATTGGCGTATTGGAAGCGGACGTCGCGCAGCTCAACAGCCGCGTTCGTGACGGCCAGTTCCTTGGCGTCCGGCTTGTCGCGCTGATGCGGCACGGTATCGAGGATTTCGTAGACCATGCGGGCGTTGACGGCGGCCCGTTCCAGCGAGACCTGAAGCCGTGCCAGCCGGCGAGCCGGATCATAGGCCATCAGCAGGGCCACGACAAAGGCGAAGAAGGCGCCCGGCGGCACATCGGCATAGATCGCGCGGAAGGCGGAATAGGCAAGCACCGCGGAAATCGCGAGACCTGCGAAGGTTTCGGTCATCGGCGCCGTGCGCTCGCTCAAGCGCGCTATGCGGTTGGCGCGGTTTTCGGCGCGATCGATGATCGTTTCGACCTTGCCGCGCAGTTCGCCTTCCATGGTGAAGGCCTTGACGATGGTGATGCCCTGGATGGTTTCCTGCATCGCGCCGAGAACGCGGCTATTGACCTCGATCGATTCGCGCGTGGCGGAACGCAAGCGCCTGGAAACGTAGCGCAGGCCGAGAAGCAATGGCGGCGCAGCGACGAAGACTATGATCGACAGCAGCCAATCCTTGGCGAACATGACGCCGACAAGACCGATCAGGGTCAAAAGATCGCGAGCAATCGACGTGACCGTCAGGTTGAGCACGTCGCGAATGCCGCTGACGTTCTGGCTGATCTGGGCTGCAAGCTGTGCCGAGCGCGTCTCGTTGAAATAGCCGACGCTCAGCGCCATCAGGTGGGCATAGAGCCGGCGCTGGTAACGCGCGACGATGTTGTTGCCTATCTTCGACAGGGCAACAGCCTGGCCGTAAGTGGCAAAGCCGCGAAGCACGAAGGCGGCGAGGATCGCGCCGCAGACGAGTAGGACGATATCTGCACGCTTGTTGGCAAAGGCCTCGTTGATCACGGTCTCCATGATCGAGGCCGTGAAACCGGTTGTTGCTGCAACGACGGCCAGACAGGCGATGGCAAAAGCATAGCCGCGAATGTGGTCGCGGCCGTTTTCCGCAATGACCCGTTTCAGAATTCCGCTGATCGTATCGGAATCGACCGCGTGCTGTTTTCTATTGCTGGCGCTCAAAAAGCCCGTCTTCCCTGGACCCAATGTGGCGAGCCGGTTTCCGGCCCGACCTTTCCCGGGGCTCTATAGTGGTTTGGTATCGTTTTGGCGAGTCTTTGCGCGCGCCGGATGCTCAGCTTCTCCAGCGGCGTCCCTCCGTTGCAACACCGAAATCCCTCGGCGTGCGGGCAAAAGCGGCCAAACCGGAGAGCGCCGCCATCGGATGAATGACGGCAAAGGTCGGGATCGTCTTCATCAGCGCCGAGTGTGGCGCCTTGTCTTCGAAAGCAGCGCGGAACGGCGATTTCATGAGCGCCGGCAGGATCTTCTGCGAAATGCCGCCAGCCAGGAAAACACCCCCGCGGGCCATGAAGATCAGCGCCATGTCGCCGGCAACGCGGCCGAGATACGTGCAGAACAACGAGATGGTTTCGATCGCCGCCCTGTCGCTTTCGGCCAGCGCATGCGTCGTCACTTCCGCCGGATCGGTGAGCACCGGGTCTACGCCATCGGCGGCACAAACGGCGCGATAGAGGTTCATGATGCCGCGACCGCAGAGGATCTGCTCGCCAGCCATGCGTCCCTCGATCGGATCGAGGAACGGCCAGATCTGAAAGTCGCGTTCGCTGCGCGGGCCGATGTCGACATGGCCGCCCTCGCCCGGCACCGGAATCCAGGTGTGCTGGGCAAAGACCAGCCCGCCGACGCCGAGGCCCGTGCCCGGGCCAAGAACGACACGCGACGTCAGCGGACGAATGCTGCCGCCGCCGATCTGCACGAGGTCCTCGTCCGCCGGCGCCGCCACGGCGAGCGCCTGCGCCTCGAAATCGTTGATGATCAGCACGTCTTCGAGACCGAGGCTCGAAAGCATGTCTTTCGGCCTGATCACCCAGCCGGCATTGGTGAGCGGAATTTCATCGCCCCGGATCGGACCGGCCACCGCCAGGATCGCCGAACGGGGCTGCACCGAGGTCTTGTCGAGGATGCTCTTCTGCATCGCCTCCTCGATCGTTTCGAAATCCCCGGTCTTGATCGGCGGTAACTGTTTCGGCTCAGCGAAGGCATCGAGGAGTAGGGCAAAGCGCGCATTGGTGCCGCCGATATCGCCGATCAGGATCGGAAAGGGGAAGGCGTTTTCACTGGTGCCGGGCATCGCAAGGTCCATCCTGATCGTCGTGGCAGGTATATCGCTGTCTATCAGCTAGAGCGGGATAAGGGAAAGTGTGTGCGCCTTTCCGCCCGTTCCGCCCTACCGAGACGCGATCACATTATGATTTTGGGTTGAAATCGATCAACTGTTCGGCGGTCGCGCGGTTGAGCGCCATTGGAATGTCATAGACGATCGCAAGTCGCATCAGCGCCTTGACGTCCACGTCATGCGGCATCGCCGTGAGGGGATCGACGAAGAAGATCAGAAGCTGCACCTCGCCGGTGGCGATCATCGCGCCGATCTGCTGGTCGCCGCCGAGCGGACCGCTTTTGAGCCGCGTGATGTCGAGCCCCGGACAGACGTCGAGGACGCGACCGCCTGTCGTGCCGGTCGCAACGATACGCCATTGCGACAAGACCGCTTCGTGCACCTTGGCGAAGGCAGCAAGATCGTCCTTCTTCTGATCGTGAGCGATCAGGGCAATGCATTTCCGATCCGCCATGTCGGGCCTCGCATCAATCTTTAAATCGATTTGATCGCCCTATACATGAACGCTGCGGCGATGGGAAGGTTGAAGCCCGCCCATCCGCGCGCATCCATGATCATTGCAAGGTCGGCCGAGCCTGCGGCACCGGAATATCGGCCGGCGGAACATCCCCCGCGGCAGCGCCGATCACCTGCTCGATCCCCTGTGCCGCTGGGGCAGGTGCCGCTGCCCGATAGGCCGTGCCGAACGTGGCGGCCTCTTCCGACGCCGGCGCAGGACCGTTCAGCACCAGCGCGCAGGCTTTCGGCAGGTCGGCAAGCGTCGTCACCTTCGGCTTCACGGGTTTCTCGCCCGGCTTCTTCGTCGGCTTCGCCCACGGCTCGTCGGTGAACCACCAGGCCAGCGACTTGTCGCAGCCATCGCCGGCCGGCACCGCCGCCTGGTCCTTGCAGCTCGTTGCCCCCGCCGGGCATTTGATGCGGATGTGGAAGTGATAGTCGTGCCCGTAGATCGGCCGGACCTTGCCGAGCGCCGAGCGGTCGCCGGTCCAGGTGTCGCAAAGCTTCTTCTTGATCGCCGGGTTGACGAAAACCCGCTCCACCTGCGGATAGCTTGCCGCCAGCATGATGAGCTGCGCGTGTTTCGGCGTCCAAATGGAACGGTCGACCGTCAGGAACTTGTTCTTCTGCAGCATCGAGGTCGCGGAGATGTCCTCGCGCTCGCGATAGGTGAGCGTGCGTTGCGGCATCGGCGTCAGCCAGATATCGGCGTCCAGGCCGATCTGGTGAGACGCGTGCCCCGACACCATCGGACCGCCGCGCGGTTGCGAGATGTCACCGAGCAGCAGGCCGGGCCAACCGACCTTTTCGGCGGCATCGTGCGAAAACTGCTCGATCAGGGCGATCATCTGCGGGTGACCCCAGCGGCGATTGCGCGACAGTCGCATTGCCTGCCAGGTGGGTCCGTCGGTCGGGATCGCGACACCGCCGGCAAGGCAACCCTTCGCGTAGAAACCATAGGGGTTGGCCGCCATTTCAGCCGGAAGGGCCTTGGCACCGAAAAGCGCCTTGGCCGGCACATCGTCGGCTGCGGCGCTGTCGGCGATCAGAAGGCTTGTTCCCAGCAGCAACGCAAGAAACGCCGAGCCGCAACGTCGAAGTGGAGCAATCATTGAATTTCGTCCCGTTTGTCTCGCGAACAGCGGCGCCGATATGTGCCATGCCCTGTCCGACGAACCCCGATCCTAAGGCCCCGTGTTTGCCTCAGCCTTACGCGTCACACGCTTGTGAATCACCGGGATGTGACTCAAAAATTTTGCCTGATTTGCGGCAGTGCCTGTCAATTGCCCGGATTTCGCCTATGCTCTCGCAAAAGAAGATTGAAATATAAGGGGTACCGGCTGGATGCGAAACTTCTGCAGGAACGTGAAACCTGGCCTCGCTGCCTCACTTCTGACAGCAGCGTTTCTTCTCTTCCCTCCTGCAGGCAATGCCGAAGATCAGCCCGTCTGGCGTCATGGCACCTCGTCAATCGGCGAACCCAAATACAAGCAAGGATTCGCCCGGTTCGACTACGTCAATCCGGATGCGCCCAAAGGCGGAGAACTGCGGCTTTCGGAAAACGGCACCTTCGACACCTTCAATCCGATCCTTTCCAAAGGCGAGGCGGCGAGTGGTGTGACATCTCTCGTGTTCGATACGCTGCTGAAATCCGCCGAAGACGAGATCACCACCGCTTACGGTCTGCTCGCTGAAGGCGTCTCCTATCCCGACGATATTTCCTCTGCGTCGTTTCGGCTTCGCGCTGAGGCGAAATGGGCGGACGGAAAGCCGGTGACGCCGGAGGACGTGGTTTTCTCGTTCGAGATGGTGAAGCAGTACAATCCGCTTCTGTCCAACTATTACCGCCATGTCACTTCGGCGGAGAAGACCGGCGAGCGCGACGTTACCTTCCACTTCGACGAGAAGAACAATCACGAACTGCCGAACATCCTCGGCCAGTTTCCGATCCTGCCCAAGCACTGGTGGGAAGGCGAGGACACCCAGGGCAAAAAGCGCGACATCAGCCAAACGACGCTGGAGCCGGTCATGGGTTCCGGCCCCTACAAAATCGCCTCTTTCCAGGCCGGCGGCTCGATCCGCTTCGAACTCAGGGACGACTATTGGGCCAAGAACCTCAACGTCAACGTCGGTCAATATAATTTCGGCGTGATCAGCTATGGCTTCTACGGCGACAGGAACGTGCAGTTCGAAGCCTTCCGCTCCGGTAACGTCGATTTCTACCAGGACAACAGCGCCAGTCATTGGGCGACCGCCTATGATTTCCCGGCAATGAAAGATGGCCGGGTGATCCGCGAGGAGATCGAAAATCCGCTGCGCGCAACTGGCATCATGCAGGCGCTCGTACCGAACATGCGCCGCGAAAAATTCAAGGATCCAAGAGTGCGCGAGGCGTTGAACTACGCCTTCGACTTCGAGGACCTGAACCGCAACCTTGCCTATAACGCATACAAGCGTGTCGACAGCTACTTCTGGGGTACCGAGCTTGCCTCTTCCGCCCTGCCCGAAGGCCGGGAAAAGGCAATCCTCGAGGAGCTGAAGGACAAGGTTCCACCAGAAGTCTTCACCACGCCCTATACCAACCCCGTCAACGGCGAACCGCAAAAGGTGCGCGAGAACCTGCGCAAGGCCCTCGATCTGTTCAAGGAGGCGGGCTACGAGCTCAAGGGGAACCGCCTGGTGAATGCCAAGACGGGCGAACCCTTCGGCTTCGAGCTACTGCTGTCGAACCCTTCCTTCGAACGCACCGTCATGCCGTTCATCAACAGCGTGAAGCGGATCGGCATCGATGCGCGCATCCGCACCGTCGACGACTCGCAATACACCAACCGTGTCAGAAGCTTCGACTATGACATGATCTATGGCATCTGGGCGCAAACGCTGGTGCCCGGCAACGAGCAGCTCGACTACTGGGGTTCGAGCTCGGTCAATCAGCAAGGATCACGAAACTATGCCGGCATATCCGACCCGGCTATCGACGAGCTGATCCGCAAGGTCATCTTCGCACCGAACCGCGAGGAGCTGATTGCAACGACGCGGGCGCTCGACCGCGTTCTCCTTGCTCACCATTTTGTCGTGCCGTTGTTCTACTCGAAGTCGGTGCGCGTCGCCTATTGGAACCAGCTCGCCCACCTGAAGGAGCTTCCCTATTACTCGACCGGCTTCCCGGACAGCTGGTGGTCGAAAAACGCTACCCCCAAATGAAGTCCTTGCACTCGGATGGCGTCTCGATTCCAAATGCAAAAAAACGAATCACTGAAACAAGCCCCGATCCGGGCCTGATCGCCGCAAGGAGACCCTGGGATTGAGACACCATAGACGGCATGCCGACGCTTCGCCGGTCCGGGCCACCGCCCACACGTCGATCGAAAGGCTCGCCTGATGGGTGCCTATATTCTGCGCCGCCTTCTGCTGATGATCCCGACGATCTTCGGGATCATGGCGATCTCGTTTGCCATCGTCCAGTTCGCGCCGGGCGGTCCGGTCGAGCAGGTGATCTCGGACCTCACGAATGCCGGTAGCGGCTCCGACCGTCTGAGCGGAAGCAGCGGCGACCTGATGCAGTCGGGCGGCGACGAAGGCGGCCGCTATCGCGGCGCCCAGGGCCTCGATCCGGAGTTCATTGCCAAGCTCGAAAAGCAGTTCGGTTTCGACAAGCCGCCGCTCGAACGCTTCGCCACGATGATGTGGAACTATCTCCGCTTCGATTTCGGCGAGAGCTTCTTCCGCAACACTTCGGTCATCGACCTGATCAAGGAGAAGATGCCGGTCTCGATCTCGCTCGGCCTCTGGATTCTCTTGTTTTCCTACGCGATCTCCATCCCGCTGGGTATCAAGAAGGCCGTTTCCGACGGCTCGGCCTTCGATGTGTGGACATCCGGCATCATCGTCATCGGCTATGCCGTGCCGAGCTTCCTCTTCGGTATCCTGCTGATCGTCATTTTCGCCGGCGGATCGTTCTTCGACTGGTTCCCGCTGCGCGGCATCGTCTCCGACAATTTCTGGCAATTGCCCTGGTGGCAAAAGCCGCTCGACTATATCTGGCACATGACGCTGCCGCTGGTCACGCTGCTGCTTTCGGCGTTTGCGACCACGACGCTGCTCACGAAGAATTCCTTCATCGACGAGATCAAGAAGCAATATGTGACCACGGCGCGGGCGAAGGGTCTCAACGACCGCCAGGTGCTCTACGGCCACGTGTTCCGCAATGCCATGCTGATCATCATCGCCGGCTTTCCCGGCGCGTTCATCTCGGCCTTCTTCACCGGCTCGCTGTTGATCGAGTACATCTTCTCGCTCGATGGCCTCGGCCGCCTCGGCTATGATTCCGTGGTCAAGCGCGACTATCCGATCGTCTTCGCGACGCTCTTCATCTTCTCGCTGATGGGGCTGCTCGTCAGCCTGCTCTCGGACCTCATCTACACCTGGGTCGATCCGCGCATCGACTTCGAGCGGAGGGACGTCTGATGGCTGACGTGACGACCTCTCCGACTGCGCCGGCGGCCATGCCACCACGTGGCTGGCTGTCCCCGGTCAACCAGCGGCGCTGGCAGAATTTCAAGGCGAACCGGCGTGGCTTCTGGTCGCTCTGGATCTTCCTCCTGCTTTTCGTGCTCAGCCTCCTGGCAGAGTTCATCGCCAATGACAGGCCGATCGTCGCATCCTACAAGGGCGAGATCCTGTTCCCGGTGGTCATCAATTACCCCGAGGAGAAGTTCGGCGGTTTCCTGGCTGAAACCGACTACCGATCGGATTTCATTCGCGACGAGATCGAGGCCAATGGCTGGATGATCTGGCCGCCGGTGCGCTACTCCTACCAGACCGTCAACTCCAACATTCCCCATTCGGCGCCCACCAAGCCATTCTGGCTGATGGACAAGGAAGAACGCTGCTCCGCCTATCCGGAGAAGACCAACGACCGCAACTGCATCGTCGGCAATCTCAACTGGCTCGGCACCGACGACCAGGCGCGCGACGTCATGGCTCGGATGATCTACGGCTTCCGCATCTCGGTACTTTTTGGCCTGACGCTCACCATCGCGTCGGCGGTGATCGGCGTCACGGCCGGCGCCGTCCAGGGCTATTTCGGCGGATGGACCGACCTATTGATGCAGCGCTTCATCGAGATCTGGTCGTCGATGCCGGTGCTTTACATCCTGCTGATCATCGCCGCGATCCTGCCGCCCGGCTTCTTCATCCTGCTCGGCATCATGCTGCTGTTTTCCTGGGTCGGCTTCGTCGGCGTGGTGCGCGCCGAGTTCCTCAGGGCGCGCAACTTCGAGTATGTGAACGCGGCCCGGGCGCTCGGTGTCGGCAACGGCACGATCATGTATCGCCATCTCCTGCCGAACGCGATGGTCGCAACGCTGACCTTCCTGCCCTTCATCCTCTCCGGTTCGATCACGACCCTGACCTCGCTCGACTTCCTCGGCTTCGGCATGCCGCCGGGCTCCCCCTCGCTCGGCGAGATGATCGCCCAGGGCAAGTCCAACCTTCAGGCGCCCTGGCTGGGTCTGACGGCCTTCTGCGTCATGTCGATGATGCTGTCGCTGCTGATCTTCGTCGGCGAAGCCACACGCGATGCCTTCGACCCGAGAAAGACGTTCCGGTGAGCGCGACGATGACAGAACCCCTCCTCTCCGTCCGTGATCTCTCCGTCGCCTTCCATCAGGGCGGCAACACGTCGCTCGCCGTCGACCACATCTCCTTCGAGATCAAGCGCGGGGAGACGGTGGCGCTCGTCGGCGAATCCGGATCCGGCAAGTCGGTCTCCGCGAACTCGATCCTGAAACTGCTGCCCTACCCTTCGGCCAGCCACCCGAGCGGCGAAATCCTGTTCAACGGCAAGGACCTGATGAAGGCCGGCGATGCGGAGCTGCGCAATGTACGCGGCAACGACATCACCATGATCTTCCAGGAGCCGATGACCTCGCTCAACCCGCTCCATTCGATCGAGCGGCAGATCGGCGAAATCCTCGAACTGCACCAGGGTCTCGAGGGCGCTGCTGCGCGCACGCGCATTCTCGAACTGCTCAACCAGGTCGGCATCCGCGAGCCGGAGAAGCGCCTCAGCGCTTATCCGCACGAACTGTCAGGCGGCCAGCGCCAGCGCGTCATGATCGCCATGGCACTTGCCAACCGGCCGGAACTGCTGATCGCCGACGAGCCAACCACGGCGCTGGACGTGACCGTGCAGGCGCAGATCCTCGAGCTCTTGAAGACGCTCAAGGACGAGCACGGCATGTCGATGCTGTTCATCACCCATGACCTCGGCATCGTGCGCAAGATCGCCGACCGGGTCTGTGTGATGACCAAGGGCAAGATCGTCGAGACAGGGCCGACCGCCGAGATCTTCGCTAATCCCCGGCACGCCTATACCCGCCATCTGCTCGCCTCCGAACCGAAGGGCAACCCGCCGCCATCAGATGCGTCGAAGCCGATCGTCATGGAAGCCTCCGACATGAAGGTGTGGTTCCCGATCAAGGCCGGCTTCATGCGCAAGGTGGTCGATCACGTGAAGGCCGTCGACGGCATTGACCTTAAGCTTCGCGCCGGCCAGACGCTCGGCGTCGTCGGCGAATCCGGTTCCGGCAAGACGACACTCGGCCTGGCTCTGACGCGGCTGATCTCGTCCAAGGGGCGCATCGCCTTCGTCGGCAAGGATATCGATCGCTATAGCTTCAACGAGATGCGGCCGCTTCGAAACCGGATGCAGATCGTCTTCCAGGACCCCTACGGATCGCTCAGCCCGCGCATGTCGGTCGCCGACATCATTGCCGAGGGGCTGAAGATCCACGAGCGCTCGCTCTCGGAAAGCGAGCGCGACACCCGTGTCGCCGCAGCGCTCGAAGAGGTCGGGCTCGATTCTTCGACCCGCTGGCGCTACCCGCACGAGTTCTCCGGCGGCCAGCGCCAGCGTATCGCCATCGCGCGTGCCATGGTGCTGAAGCCGCAATTCGTCATGCTCGACGAACCAACCTCGGCGCTCGACATGAGCGTGCAGGCACAGGTGGTCGATCTCTTGCGCGATCTGCAGAGCAAGCACGACCTCGCCTATCTGTTCATCAGCCATGACCTGAAGGTCGTGCGCGCGCTTGCCAACGAGATGATCGTGATGCGCATGGGCAAGGTGGTGGAACAGGGGCCGGCCGAGCGCATCTTCAATGCGCCAAGCGAAGACTACACGAAGGCGCTGATGGCAGCCGCTTTCAATCTCGAAGCCGTCAATCTCACCGCGATCCGCCAGTAGGTGTCCGCAATGTCCGCAAAGAGCCCCGTCATCGTCGATCTGAAGTTCATTCCCGAAGAGGTGGAGGCGGCCCTTCGCAGCGCCTTTCCCGATCGCGAGGTGATCAACCGCGCCGACGTCGTGCACCACAACCGCGACCTCTCCGGCATCGATTACGCGGTCGTCTGGAAATCGGCACCGGATCTCTTCGACCGGGCGCCGGACCTCAAGGTGGTCTTCTCCGGCGGCGCTGGGGTCGATCACGTTCTGACGCTACCGGGCCTGCCCGAAGTGCCGCTGGTGCGCTTCGTCGACCAGACGCTGACGACGCGCATGAGCGAATGGGTGGTCATGCAATGCCTCCTGCATCTGCGCCAGCACCGCGCCTACGAGGCGCTGGCGGCGAAGCGCGAATGGCAAGATCTCAGCCAGCCGGAGGCGGCCGATATCACTGTCGGCATCATGGGCATGGGCGTGCTTGGCCAGGACGCCGCCCGCAAGCTATCCACCATGGGCTTCAAGGTCGTCGGCTGGTCGCGCAGCAAAAGATCCGTCGAGGGCATCGAAACCTTTGGCGGCAGCGAACTCGACAGCTTCCTCGCCCGCACTGATTTCCTCGTCGGCCTATTACCGCTGACGCCGGACACCCGCGGCATCTTCAATCTGCGCCTGTTTGCGAAGCTCAGCCGTAACGGTCCCTTCGGGGCACCTGTGTTCATCAATGCCGGCCGCGGCGGCAGCCAAGTGGAAGCCGATATCCTGATCGCACTCGACAGCGGCGTGCTCGGCGGCGCCTCGCTCGATGTCTTCGAAGAGGAGCCGCTTGCCCGCGACAGCCGCTTCTGGACCATGCCAAACGTCTATGTGACGCCGCACGTAGCGGCATCCTCGGACGTCAAGGCGCTGTTCCGCCATGTCGAGCAGCAGATCGCCCGCTTCGAAAGCGGCCAATCGCTTGAACACGTGGTCGATAAGGTAGCCGGCTATTGATCTAGTGAAGGTGAGGCGTGCCGCTGGTGCGTAACGCCTTATCAAGCGCGGCGGTCAGGGACGGCGATAGCCCGTCGGCTGCTCATAGAGCCAGCCAATCCGCTCGATCGAGGCTTCCAACCCTTCGCGCGCAACCGTCATCGTATGCCCGTTGGCGTGGATCAAGGTTTCGTCGTCCTCCATCAGCGCGACGTGCCCTTTCCAGAAGACGAGGTCGCCGCGCTTGAGCTCTTCGCGCGCAATCGGCGTTCCCAGACCTGCTGCCTGCATGTCGGAATCGCGCGGTGCTTGCCTGCCTACCATCATCATCGACAATTGCACGAGGCCGGAGCAATCGATGCCGAAGCCGGAGCGTCCACCCCAGAGATAGGGCGTTTCGACGAAGCGGGCAGCGACCGAGACATAGTCTTCCGGCACGACACTGCCGACCTCAATGCAGTGATTGGCGATAACCGCCTGGCCGCCGTCGAGCAGGAAGTAGCGCGTTCCGCGGGTTTCGCGCTCATCGACAACCGTCAACCGGCTGCCCATCGAAAGCGGATAGACAGTCGGGAAGCGCAGATCGTGACCGGTATAGACGAAAGTGCGCGGTACCGAGACGATATGCGTCGGACTTTTGACCACCGGCGCGAGGCAATATTCCGGCAAGTAGCCGACATAGCCGTCGAGATCGGCCTTCACCCAGCACCAGCTCTCGCTGGTGTCGAGCACCCGCACCGATTCGCCGAGCAGCAGCTCGGTGTCGGTGCCGCAGCCGAGATCAGGCCGCGCCCGAAGCGGCGTGACCGGAACCGAGACGCGGGCAACGCTTCCCTCGACGTAACGTTCGGCTTGTACGACACCGCGAAGGCGGTTCTCCGCAAGGTCGGGTCGGTAGGCATTCAGGCGGCGATCGGGCAGTGTCGACATATCTACTCACTTGGGCTGTTTGCGGCCCTGATCAATGATCAGGTCACCAAATTTTTCAAGATAGAGAGCACCCTCGACTGTCCTTTTGATGACGACGTTGCGGCGATCACGGTCATCGCGGGCGCGATCGACGAGGCCAAGCGCCCCCATTGTATCGAGCGCCCGCGTGATGACCGGCTTGGTGACGCCGAGGGTCGCTGCCAGGCCGCGAACGGTATGAGGCGGCGGCACGAGATAGATATGCAGGAGGATCGCCAGCTGCCGCAAGGTCAGGTCGCGGCTGTCGACGCGAACCTGAGCGACCGACACCGAGTGCCAAAGCCCTAGGGCCTGGGAAGGCGTAAGCTCGATCGGCAATGGCGGCTCCTGCGCAGGAAGATGATCCGCCACGATAGCGGCGGATCGTTACGCAAGCGTTTCTTTCTGCCAGCCGGTCCGGCTACTTCGCCATCTCCTGGATATGTTGGTAGAGCGCCCGAATCGCCTGTGCCTCGCCGCCAACCGGCGAATGCGGCCGTTCGGACTGCGCCCACCCGAAGATGTCGAAATGCACCCAGCTCTTGGTGTTGGTGACGAAGCGCCTGAGGAAGAGCGCGGCAGTGATCGAACCGGCCATCCCGCCCGCCGGCGCATTGGTCAGATCTGCAATCCGCGCCGAGACATCCTTGTCGTAGCCGTTGTGGAGCGGCATGCGCCACATCGGATCATCGACTTCGAGGCTTGCTTCCGAAAGATCACGGGCAAGGTCGGCATCGTCGGTGAAGAAGGGCGGCAGGTCCGGGCCGAGCGCGACGCGGGCGGCACCGGTCAGCGTTGCCATGTCGACCAGGAGGTCGGTCTTCTCTTCGTCGGCATAGGCGAGCGCATCGGCGAGGATCAGCCGGCCTTCGGCATCGGTGTTGTCGATCTGAACCGTCAACCCCTTGCGGCTGCGGTAGATGTCGCCGGGACGGAAGGCGTTGGCCGAGATCGAGTTTTCCACCACAGGCACGATGACGCGCAGATCGATCTTGAGCTTGGCGTCCATGATCATCAGGGCGAGACCGAGGACATTGGCGGCACCGCCCATATCCTTCTTCATCAGCAGCATGGAAGAGGCCGGCTTGATGTCGAGACCGCCGGTATCGAAGCAGACGCCCTTGCCGACGAGGGTTACCTTCTTGTGGCCCTTCTTGCCCCAGCGCAGCTCGAGCAGACGCGGCGCCTCGGCGCTTGCGCGGCCGACGGTATGAACCAGCGGAAAGTTCTGCGTCAGCAGCGCCTCGCCTGATATGACCGAGACATCTGCCTTGTAGTGGGCGGCAAGCGCGCGGAAGGCCGCTTCGAGCGCCTCAGGGCCCATGTCGTTGGTCGGCGTGTTGATGAGGTCACGCGCCAGGAACACGCCTGCAAGCTGCCGCTTGATGTCGGTGGCATCGGCGTCGGCGGGGATCAGCAGCGTCGGCGGCTCGCCCTTACTGGCTTTGTAGCGCTCGAAGCGATAGGAGCCGAGGCCATAGCCAAGCGCCAGCCGGTTGGCCGTGAGCGGCGC
The DNA here is from genome assembly GCF_016652895.1 of Ensifer sp. SSB1. Classification (NCBI taxonomy): domain Bacteria; kingdom Pseudomonadati; phylum Pseudomonadota; class Alphaproteobacteria; order Hyphomicrobiales; family Rhizobiaceae; genus Ensifer; species Ensifer sp. SSB1. Next base: position 28,557 of record NZ_JAEPRP010000010.1, on the reverse strand, counting down.
AGTTTCGATGTGCCACTTGCCCGCCGGCAGCGCCCGCGCGAGCTTGCCGGCAAGGAAGGGCGCCTCCGACGGGTTGCTGCCGAGGCCGAAGAGTGCACCGCCGAGATGGCCGTCAGCGGATGGGATCAACAGAACCGCGCCGGAATCGGCGGTGAATCCAGCCTTGCGCGCCCAGTCCAAAGCGATCGGATCGATCGTCCCGGTCTCGATATGCGCCGGCGTGACGGCGAAAATCGGCAGGGTCTTGCCGGCGCTGGTGTTGAACGGCGACGGCCGTTCGATGAACTGATAGGGCGCCCTGAAAGTCCTCGGCGGACCGAGATGGAATCGCGCCATAAACGCTCTGTTAGGGTTAACAGAGTCTTGCTGGAGTGACAGTTGCGCCGGTGTTGTCTGAAGTTCAGGTGCGCGAATGCATGCTGGGGACACTCATGGCCAAACGCACGACTTCACCCTTGAAAGCCACTCATTTCCTCCAGGGCGCGGCGATTGCGCTGGTGGCCCTTTCGCTCGCCGGCTGCGCCAACCAGCCGAAGAAGGAGCTGACGACGGGCTCGATCTCAAGGCTTACTAAACCGGTGCAGTCGATGACCGCAACCGAACTTTCGGCGGCGGCTGAGAGTATCGGCCAAGCCTATGAAAAGAACCCCAGGGATCGCGAAGCTGGCCTCAACTACGCCAACCTCCTGC
>NZ_JAEPRP010000010.1:15157-27857 GCF_016652895.1 Ensifer sp. SSB1 | reverse complement strand
GGGCGCAACGAGCAGGCCCTCGCCGTCATGCAGCAGGTCGCGATCAACAATCCGTCGGACCGGGAGGTGCTCGGCGCCTATGGCAAGGCGCAGGCCGCGGCCGGCCAGCTCGATCAGGCGCTGTCGACGATCAGCCGTGCCCAGACCCCGGACCGTCCGGACTGGAAGCTGAAATCGGCCGAGGGAGCGATCCTCGACCAGCTCGGACGTCCGCAGGAGGCGCGCACGCGCTACCGCGAAGCGCTCGAACTCAAGCCGAACGAACCGTCCGTGCTTTCCAACCTCGGCATGTCCTACCTTCTGACCAAGGACCTTCGCACAGCGGAAACCTATCTCAAGTCGGCAACCGGCCAGCCCGGCGCTGACAGCAGCGTGCGCCAGAATCTCGCACTTGCCGTCGGGCTTCAGGGACGTTTCCAGGAGGCCGAGACGATCGCCCGACAGGAGCTCTCCAGCGAACAAGCGGAAGCGAACGTCGCCTACCTGCGCTCGATGCTTTCTCAGCAGGGTGCCTGGAAGCAGCTGGCCAAGCCTGACAATGCCAAGGCCGCGAACTAGCCGCGCCGCCGCGCTGCATCGAACAATCAGTTGAAAAGGCTTGAAACGCTTTGGTCTCTAGCCGTGCGGACCAAGGCTTCGCCTATCAATGGCGCGATGGCGAGGCGTCTGATGTTGGAGGTTTGACGCTGAGCTTCGGTTTCGCGAATGGAGTCGGTCACGACCAATTCCTTGAGGCTGCTGGCACCAATGCGTTCGCAGGCACCTTCGGAAAGAACGCCGTGGGTGATATAGGCTGAAACATCCGTGGCGCCCGCCTCCAACAACGCCTCAGCCGCGTTGATCAGCGTCCCGCCGCTATCGACGATGTCGTCGATCAGCAGACAGCTTTTGCCGGACACTTCGCCAATAATGTTCATCACTTCCGACACGCCGGCGCGGGGTCGCCGTTTGTCGACGATCGCAAGATCGGTCCCAATGCGCTTGGCGATGCCGCGGGCTCTCGCCACGCCGCCCACATCAGGCGAAACGACCATGAAGTTGCGGACGTCGTGGCGCCCTTCAATGTCGCGGGTCATCACCGGCGCCGCATAAAGATTATCGGTCGGAATATCGAAAAAGCCCTGAATCTGATCCGTATGCAGATCGAGCGTCATGACCCGATTGACACCCGCACCGGCGATCATGTTGGCGACCAGCTTCGCAGAGATCGGTGTGCGGCCAGTGGCCCGGCGGTCCTGACGGGCATAGCCGAAATATGGGATGACGGCGGTAATACGGCGAGCTGATGAGCGGCGCAGCGTATCCGTCAGAATCAACAGCTCCATGAGATTGCCGTCAGCAGGCGTGCTTGTTGACTGGAGGATATACACGTCCTCGCCGCGGACGTTCTCATGAAGTTGAACGTGGATTTCCTGGTCGGCGAAGCGCTTGACCGTGCAATCGGCCAGGGGGAGATCCAGGTAATTGGCAATGGCTTCGGCAAGGGCGCGGTTGGAGTTGCCGGTCACCAGCTTCATGAGCGCGATCCTGTTTTCAAGGAACCTTCGGGAGCAAGGTTTGAGCTTGCCACACCTTTAGTCGTTTGCGCGCTCAATCACAACCAATCGCGTCCCGCTCTTGCGAAACGATCGCTTTGGTTGTCCGCCCTTGGGCCTGGACCTTGGAAGGCCCCGAAGAGTGCCGGCGCCCTTGCTCCAGAGCTTTCCACGCCCGCGACCAACCTTCAAGCGGGGCGCCTTAGAACTTGTCGGCAACCTGGATGCCAGCAGGCCCGAGAATAACGGCGACCAGAACGGGCAGGAAGAAGAGGATCATCGGCACCGTCAGTTTCGGTGGCAATGCCGCGGCCTTCTTCTCGGCCGCTGTCATGCGCTGATCGCGGCTTTCCTGCGCAAGAACGCGCAAGGCCTGGGCGATCGGCGTGCCGTAGCGATCCGCCTGGATAAGGGCCTGGACGACCGACCTGACCTCGTCCAGGCCGGTGCGGACGCCGAGGTTTTCAAGCGCTGCACGACGCTCGGGCAGGAAGGAAAGTTCTGCCGTCGTGAGTACCAGTTCTTCCGCGAGAGGCTGTGACTGGGCCGCGATTTCGTCGGCGACACGCCGCATGGCCAGCTCCATCGATACGCCGGATTCAACGCAGATCAGCAGCAGGTCCAGAGCATCCGGCCAGGCGCGCCGGATCGAGTGTTGACGCTTGGAGACTGCGTTGGCGACGATGATGTTGGGCGCATAGAAGCCGAGATAGGCGAAACCGATCGCGAAAAAGAGACGCACCATCAACGGCTTCTCTGCAAAGTTGCCGAGCACGAAGATGTAGACGAGCGCGACGAGCAGAAACAGAAAAGGCAGGCAGAAGCGCGCAAACAGGAAGGTATTGAGGGCGTTCTGCGAGCGGAAGCCGGCCATTTTCAAACGGTTGACGGTGTTCTCATCCATGAGTGCAGTGCGCAGGTTGAGCCGTTCGACGATCTGGCGGATGGAGGCGTTGTTCTGGCCACGCAGGCTTGCTCTGCCGCTCTGTACGTCGGCAAGCCGCGCGCGTTCGCGGGCCCGGATCTGCTCCCGCTCGCTGGCGACCGACTTCATCCGCTTTCCAAGATCCCCCCGTTCGAAGAACGGCACGATGAGAGAATAGAAGGTCGCAAGCACGGCGAGTGAGACCAGAACCGCAAGGAGGACGTTCGGATCGGTCAGTGTCTTGATCAGGCCCGTATTCATCGATGCCCCTCAGATATCGAAGTTGATCATGTTGCGCATCACCATGATGCCGACGCTCATCCAGAAGAGGCCGAGACCGATAATCAGGTGACCGCGCGGATCGGTGAACAGGACCGTCATGTAGGCGGGTGACGTCAGGTAGACCAACAAGGCAACGATGAACGGCAGCGCGCCGATAATGCAAGCGGATGCCTTGGCCTCCATGGACATCGCACCAACCTTTGCCCTCATCTTCTTGCGTTCGCGCAGTACCTTCGACAGGTTGCTGAGGGCTTCCGAGAGGTTGCCGCCCGCCTGTGCCTGAATGGCGATCACGATCGCGAAGAAGTTCACCTCGGGCAAAGGAATGCTGTTGATCATGCGGGCGCAGGCCTCGGTGACGCTCAAGCCGACCTGCTGGGATTCCACCACACGGCGGAACTCGGTCCTGACCGGCTCCTGGCCGTCAGCGGCAATGAGGCGGAGCGCATCATTGAGCGGCAGGCCCGATTTGATCGAGCGGACCATGATCTCGAGAGCGTTCGGGAATTCCTCGAGAAACTTCTTGCAGCGTCGTTTGACCAGGAAGCCCACAGACCAGCGAGGCAGGCCAAGGCCAGCGATCACGGCGATACCGACACCGATGGCGGGCCCAGCTCCCATGATCAGCGCGACGAGAAAGGCGAAGACGCCGAAAAGCGCGCTATACAGATAGAAGCGTCCGACGGACATCGAAAGATCCGCCTGGGTCAGCCGCACCTTCATCGAAGGGGAAGACTTGGCCGAGCGCTCCTGCTGCTTCTTCTCGAGTTCCTTCAACGAATCCTGGACGGATTTGCGCCGCTTCGACAGTTCGCTGACACGGTCACGCGCTGCCTTCACCTTGGCGCGGTCCGTTTCAGCCGCACTGACCTTGCGCACGCGGCCTTCCGCTTTCTTTTCGCTTTCGATACGCGAGAACAATAGGACGTAGGCCAGCGCCGCCGCCGATATGGCGACAAGAGCGGCCAACGCCAGAACGGTGATGTCTATGCCGAACATCGCAGCTCCTAGTTCTTGTCCATGGCGTCAAGGGTGGAGGCCAGGCGTTTATCCTCGTTGAAATAACGGGCGCGATCCCAGAAATGCGGGCGACCGATGCCGGTCGAGGTGTGGCGGCCAATGATGCGGCCGTTGGCGTCCTCGCCATCAATCTCGTAGCGCATCAGGTCCTGCGTGATGATCACGTCGCCTTCCATACCCACCACCTCGGTAATGTGGGTGATGCGGCGGGAGCCGTCGCGCAGGCGCGACGCCTGGATGATCACGTCGACCGATCCGGCAATGATCTCGCGCACGGTCTTGGCCGGCAGACTATAACCGCCCAGCGCGATCATCGATTCCATGCGGCTCAGGCATTCGCGCGGCGTGTTGGCGTGGATCGTTCCCATCGAGCCGTCATGACCGGTGTTCATCGCCTGAAGCAGATCGAAGACCTCGGGGCCACGCACTTCGCCGACGATGATGCGTTCCGGCCGCATACGCAGGCAGTTCTTGATGAGATCGCGCATCGTGATCTCACCCTCGCCTTCGATGTTCGGTGGGCGCGTTTCCAGACGCACGACATGCGGCTGTTGCAATTGCAATTCCGCCGTATCCTCACAGGTGATGACCCGCTCGTCGGTGTCGATGTAGCGCGTCAGGCAATTGAGCAATGTCGTCTTGCCCGAGCCGGTGCCGCCCGAAATGACGATGTTGCAGCGAACGCGACCGATAATCTGCAAGAGGACGGCGCCTTCCGGCGTTACCGAGCCGAAGCGGACGAGCTGCTCCAGCGTGAGCTTGTCCTTCTTGAATTTGCGGATGGTCAGTGCCGTTCCGTCGATGGCAAGCGGCGGGGCGATGACGTTGACGCGTGATCCGTCCGGCAGGCGGGCGTCGCAGATCGGGCTCGATTCGTCGACGCGGCGGCCGACCTGGCCGACGATGCGCTGGCAGATCGACAGGAGCTGGGCGTTATCGCGGAACCGGATCTCGGATTCCTGGACCTTGCCGCCGACTTCGATGAAGGTCTGACCGGCGCCATTGACCATGATGTCGGCGATGTCGTCGCGCGCAAGCAGCGGCTCGAGCGGGCCGTAACCCAGCACGTCGTTGCAGATATCGTCGAGCAGTTCCTCCTGCTCGGAGATCGACATCGCGAAGTTCTTGATCGTGATGATGTCGTTGACGATGTCGCGGATTTCTTCGCGCGCGCTCTCGGTATCGAGCTTGGCCAGCTGCGACAGGTCGATCGTGTCGATCAGCGCGGAGAATACCTGCGTTTTCGTATCGTAGTAGTCTTCCGTTCGCGCCGTGCGGCGCCGGGTCGGCGGAGCGACGGCGGGCTGAACCTTGGGGATCGCGGATGTCGGCTCGCCCAGAACAGGCACGGCGGGCCGTTCGATCGCCACCCGTTGCGCAGCCACAACGGGCGGAGGAACGGCAGAACCCGGGGTGCCGCTCTTGCCGAATCCTTCGTTTCCGCGTTTGCCAAACATCTGCGTGATCCTACGTCCTGTTTACTTCCTGCCGAGTGCGGCGAGCACCTTGCCAAGTCCGCCGCGCCGGGCCTTTTTCATCGTCACCCGACCGGTCAGAAGATGTGCGAGCTGCGAAAACGTTTCGGCCGCCGGCGCCTTCTTGTCGATCTCCGCGATCATCCGCCCGCTGTTCGACGCATTGCCGAACAGGGCCGCGTCAAAGGGAATAATCGCGACCGCTTCGGTTTCCAGCGATTCGCAGAACTCGCTCGCCGTAATCTCCGGCCGCTTCGGCATCCCGACCTGGTTCAGCACCAGATGGGGCGGTTTGTCGTTTGGACGCAGTTTCTTCATTGCGTCGAGCAGGTTCTTGGTATTGCGCAGGCTGGCGAGATCAGGGGTTGCCGTGATCACCAGTTCGTCGGCTTCGCCGAGCACGGCGCGGGTCCAGTCCGTCCACACATGCGGGACGTCAAGGACGGAAACGGGCGCACTGCGCTGCAGTATTTCCAGGATCGGGTGGAACGCGCCGGTCTCGAAATCATAGGCCCGGTCCAGCATGGAAGGGGCGGCCAGAAGCGACAGGTGATCGGAGCATTTGGTTAGCAACCGGTCGAGGAACACTTCGTCCAGGCGTTCCGGCGCGAATACAGCTTCGGCAATGCCCTGCGGCGGATCCTGGTCGAAATCGATATTGGCCGTGCCGTAGGGCAGATCGAGATCGGCGAGAATGGTCTCGGTCGAGAAGAGGCTGGAAATGCCCCAGGCGCAGTTGTGCGCGATCACGGATGAACCGCAGCCGCCCTTGGCACCGATGAAGGCGATGCTTCGGCCAAGGGGTTCGGCGTCCGGATCGACGAAGATCGCCGAAACGGCGGTCAGGATGTCCGGCATGGCCACTGGCGCGACCATGTATTCGGAAATGCCGTTGCGGATGAGTTCGCGATAGAGCCCGATGTCGTTGTATTTACCGACGAGGATCACCTTGGTGCTCGGGTCGCAGACCGCTGCAAGCGGCGCCAGCTCGCTCAGAAGCGATCGCGGTTCGGTCGATGTCTCAAGGATTATGAGATTGGGGGTGGATACGGTCGCGAACATGTTTGCAGCCGCGTCGATGCTGCCGCTGTTGATCCGCAGGCTGACCTTGGCCATGCGCCGGTCCTGCCCGCAACGCTCCATCAGCCGCTGCATCGCATTGGTTTCGCAAAAGGCGTGGATCGATATCCGCGGCAGTGGGCGCACCTGCTCCAGGTCGCCCGTACGCACCTGGTCGAAGGAGGGATCGTCCCCCTCGACACCGGTCTCGATCCTGTAATCGATCGTGCTCATATCTCCATCCCGCCGTTGTCAGTTGAAGATGACGACCGGGCCGTCGCTCTTCTCGGTTCCGCGCCAGTCCGTGATCACCTGACCGCGCTGTACCGCGTCGATCGGCGACGTCTGGCGCGGACCGAGGAGATCGGTCGGGTTGGCGAGCTGGGCTGCAAGGTTCGATTGCGAGGCGCAGCCGAAATTGTAGTAGTTCTTGTTTTCCATGGTGTTGAGGTTCAGATCTTCCGGCCAGGTGCCGCAGGGCGCCGTCTGGGCGGTGATCGCAACGTAGCTCAAGCGGATCGGTGCCGCGTCTCCATAGGGTCCGGCGTCGTAGCTGGTCTCGAGCAGGCGCTTGGCCGGGACGCCAGTGGCAACCAGGACGCCGCGAATCTCTCTACGCATTGCTTGGGCCGCACTGCTGTTGGCCGCGCCGCGCGGCATCATGATTTGCACGACGCCGCTTGCCGAATTGCGATAGTCAGAGGCGAACCCGGCGATGACGTCACGCGTGCCCTGGGTCAGGCGGTGATCGCCCGAAGCGATCGGAATGTCGATTGCACGTTCGCCTTCAGCAAGCACGATTGGATGCCTGGTGCGATAGTCGTCCGGGATAGAGCCAGTGGCGAGATTGTCCCGCGTACCGCAGCTCGCTAGGAAAATACCAGCAATGGCCAGCATGGCCATACGGCTCGTGCATCGCATGAAGGCGCTGGATGTGCTCATGGACATGGCATTCGGCCTTTCAGGTGTCTCTTGGGTACCGGTTCGAAGCGTCATGACCCGACCTATTTGTAAATGAAGCCGACATTGCCGTGGTAGCGACCCGCTGGAGCGGCCGCCTCCGGCCGCCCGTAGATGCGGTTCACCCGGCCAAGGAAGTAGCTGTCGAGATCATTGGCCGGATTGAAGTTGTCGTCAGGCCGGGAAATCGCGCTTCTGGCAACGGGACGGACCAGATAGGGCGTCGCGATGATGACAAGCTCGGTCTCGTTGCGCACGAAATCCTTGCTGCGGAACAGCGTGCCAAGGACCGGGATTTTCGCTGCCCCCGGAATGCCCGACATCGCCTGGCGAATATTATCCTGGACCAGGCCGGCAATGACGATCGAACCGCCGGACGGCAGTTCGACGCTGGTCGAAGCCTCGCGCCTGCGGACTCCGAGGAAGGTATTGCCAGGAACGGAGGCTTTGCCGTTGCCGGTCACGACCGACCCCTCATAGGTGGGTTCCGAGACATTCGTCTCGATCTGCAGGCTAATGCGTCCAGGCCCAAGAACGACGGGTTTGAAGTTCAAACGGATGCCATATTCGACATCGTTGACTTCGCGCGTGACCTTGGCATCACCGGTATCCTTGTCGGTCGTGACTTCCTGGACCCCCGCCAGGCGAAACTCACCGCCGACATAGAACTTTGCCTCTTGACCGGAGATCGCCGTCAGGCTCGGCTCGGCAAGCGTTCGCATCACACCCGCCTGCTCCATCGCGTTGATGTAGCTGGAAATTGTCGTGCCACCGATGGTCCCGTTGATCACCGCGTTGGCACCGACGCCAATCGCGTCGCCCAGGTTGGCCGGGTTACGGAAACCGATGCCGCTTTCGCCGTCGCTGACGCGGCCGTTGAAACCGAGCTGCTTCAGCACCTGGCGGCTGACTTCGGCAACCGTGACCTTGAGGTTGACCTGGTCATCGCCGTCGATCGTCAGCAGGTTGACGATCTGCGAAACCTGCCGGTCTTCAGCAAAAATGTCCGCATCGCCGTTGTTGCCCTGGGCGGTAATGTTGCGCGTGGTCGCCTCACCGCCCTGGAGGAAGGCCTTGGCGAGATCGACGGCACGGGTAGAATCGAGCGGCGTTCGCACCGTTCCGGTCAGCACGATGTTGTCCGAGATAATCTCGACGTTGATGTCGGCGTCCGGAATGAAGCGGCGCAAATTCGACTGAAGGTTGGCAATATCGCGTTCAACCTCGATGTCGAGGCTGACGATCTCCTCGCCGTTGGGGCCGAAGACAAAAATGTTGGTCTGGCCGACGGACTTCCCGAAAAGGTAGATACGTCGCGACGTGCGGGTCACAGCGTCGGCCAGCGACGGGTCTGCGACGAGAATATCGTGCGCGTCCGCGGGCAGGTCGACGACCACGGCCTTGTTCAAGCCAAGACTGACCTTCTTCTTTACGCCAGGGCCGCTTTCGACGATCCGTACGACCGACGAAGCAGCTGCCAATGCCGCTGGCGGCGTCGGCAAATACGTGCCAGAAAACGCCAGGCAGAAGGATAAACCGGCTGCGACAGACGCCCGAAATTTGTTTCCGCTCCGCTTCACCTTAAGCCCCGTTCTAACCTGGTTACTGCTGTGATTGGCCGACGGCGCCATCGCTCTTGACGATGGACCCGGATTTGATGACCTGGATGCTCGGCTGACCGTCACCGCTCAACAGGTAGTCTGCGGCGTCGGTATCGGATTCCTGTGCGTCGGCGACGCTTCTAAGCGCCAATGAAATGCGCTCGGCCATCTGCTGCGCGACCGTCATCACCTTCGACTGGTCGGGCGTCAGCTCCAGTGTGGCGGTGGTGCCGACGACGGATTTCGTGCCATCTTCCTTCTCCTCGACCTGCTGGTCGATTGCCAGGACGCGTACATTGCTGAGCACTGTTTCGGTCAGGTAGTGTTCGCCATCGCCCTTGCGGACCATGATGACGTCGACACGATCGTTCGGCAGGATGAAGCCGCCGGCACCTGTCGCGACCGTGATCTCGGTCGCGACAGCGCGTTTGCCCGCCGGCAACAGCGACGACATGATTCGATTTGACGAGTCGGCAACTTTTTCATGACGCACCGGCTCGCCGTTGAAGATCGGCAGGCGAACGACGGCTCCGCTCAGATCGTCGATAGCCGACGGCTGACTTTCGTCGGTAATCAGGCCGTCAACCACACCGTCCTTCGGCCAGGCCATCCAGTGGATGGAATCGCCGCCAAGGCGCGATCCGACAGGAAGGCTCTTGCTGGCAACCAGGACGTTGACGGTCGGCGCCCGCTCGACAACGGGCTCTGCGGTCAGCTGCGCCGGAGCGCGCGTCAGCTTCATCGCCAATAGACCAGCCATCGCGGCCGATAGGACGGCCACCGCCAGTATGATGATGCGAACCGGTTTCATGATCGTTTCCGAGCCCCGAAAAAATGCCAGGATCAGATTGATCAGGAATTGGTGTAATTATAGTTAACGGATTACTTATGAGGACAGTTAACGAAAGATGACGCCTCGCGCCTCATACTAGGAAAGGCGTGCAAAGGCCGCTTCCATAAGCGGGGAAGACGGATAGGCGGCAAAGCCACCGAGCGCGATCGCAATTCCGTACGGAATCTTCTTGGCTGTCAGCAAGAGTTGAGGAACGGGGATCCCACTCGCAAGTATCGTATCCTCCTGGCGACGCAGCATCAGGATGGCAAGCGTCAGCATGCCTCCGAACACGGAAACGTACAGGAGAAAAGCAGTCAACGAAGGGGTGAAGCCAAACCAGATGGCGCTGGCCGTCAAAAGTTTGGCGTCGCCGCCGCCCATCACGTTTGCGGCAAACAGGCCGAAGCATACGACAAAGACAGCCAGAGCCGCGGCCAGATGCTGACCGATCTCGATGAAATCGAGCCCCGCCAACAGCGCCACAACGAAAAAGCTGGCCAGAAGGATCACCGAAACACGATTGGGAATCGTCATGGTCAGCAGGTCCGAAAACGCTGCAAATCCCAGACAAAAGGGAAAAACCACGAAAATGGCAGCCTCAGTCATGGTTCCTGCCTCCAAGAAGAGCGCACGTAATCTCTGGTTCCCCATGGGGTTCCAGATAACAATGGAGCCGCTTTTGCAGCGGCTCCATTTCAGTCTATTGCGGGACCGGTTCGTTAGATCTTGCCGCTTGTCGCAATATTCGATCCGATCTTGTTGAGCGCGGAATCGAGGGTATTGCCAAGCGTGGTTGCACCAGCGATCAAGGCTGCGGAAACGAGCGCCGCGATCAGACCATACTCGATGGCAGTTGCGCCGCTGTCATCCCGCCGCAAGCAGCGGAAAATCTTCGCCATGCGAACGTCTCCCCGCTTGAACCGGCCAGTCCGATTAGAGGCTGCCCGTGCTTTCCGTAAGCTTGGTGCCCAGGCCGTCGAACGTGGTGTTGAGCGCGTTGCCAAGTGTGCTTGCGCCAGCAATGAGGGCAACCGAGATGAGGGCGGCGATCAGGCCGTACTCGATAGCGGTCGCGCCGGACTCGTCCTTCATCAGACGGGCAAAAATCTTCTTCATGATGATTCTCCTACTTCACAGTTGTTGTTCAGCACTTCCGCCAACTGTTTGCCGTTGATCGGATGACCTCAAATTAGTCTTGGCGCATTTCCATCGACTTAAAGAAGGCGGTTACCGACAGGTTAACGATGCGTCCCTGATTTTTGGGTAAACGAACAGAAAACGGCACAGCGACCATCCGGTCTCGAAATGAGCGGTTTAACGGTTCATTCACCAAGACGAGTGAGTATGGCGTGAGCATCACCTCAAGGACCCGCCATGACCATGCCATCCGCGACCGGCCGAGCCGCCCTGTTTGCTTTCGTGATCGCATCGCTCACCCCGGTGGTCGCCGCTGGTGCGGAGAACGACATGATGCGCGTCTACATGGATCACGCGCGTGTGCTCAAACTCGACCGCCCGGTCAGCAAGGTCATCATCGGCAATGCCGAAGTGGCAGACGCCACGGTTGCCGACGCCCGAACCATCGTCATCACCGGCCGCAATTTCGGCACGACCAATCTGGTCATCCTCGACCAGGACGGAAACGCCATCGTCGATGAGCGGATTCTGGTCTCGATAGATGAAGGCAACACCGTGCGCGTCTACAAGCAGACGTCCCGCACCGTGCTTTCCTGTACGCCAAATTGTGAACGGCATGCGGAACGCAAAACCACAGGTAGCACCAACTGAATTTTATGGGTTTTGACCCGCGATTCGTTAAAATGCACCTGATCGGCAGGAACGAAATATCAACGCTTGCTCCATAATCTGCCGCCCGTCTGGCGTAACATGATGGGACGGCACAATGAGCATCGAGCAGGCAATCGAACGTGCGAGCGAGCCTGATATCAGGCGAAAAGGCCTTCTGCGCCGCTTCATCCGCAACCGCAAAGGCACGACGAGCATCGAGTTCGCAATCCTCGCCCTGCCCTTCTTCCTCGTGATTTTCGCCTCGCTCGAAACCTTTGCCGCCTTCTATGGCGACCAGCTCCTGGCGAACGCGACGGAGACAATGGCGCGCAAGGTTCGCACCGGCCAGATTACCTTCCAGCGGGGCAAGGCCACGGATATGACTCAGGCGCAGTTTCGCCAGGCCTTCTGTAACGAAATCTCGATCCTGATGAAATGTTCCGCCACCGAAGCCGTCCAGCCTTCGCAGTTCTATCTCGACGTTCGCGCGGTCACGGACCTCAGCAAATTTCCAGTGAACATCCCGCGCAAGGCAGGTTCGACAGATATTGATACGACCGGCTTCAAGTTTGCCCCCGGCGGTCCGGGCAGCTTCAATGTGGTGCGTGCCTACTATCGCTGGAGCGTGATCACCGACCTCGTCCGACCGTTCGTCACCAATCTGCGACCCGCCGGCGCCAGCATGCCGAAGGATTATCTCATGGTGGCGACCGCCACCTTCCGAAACGAGAACGAGTGAGGTTCGCCGTGAAGCAGATTGCGATGCAAAAGAACCTCAAAGCTATTTCCGGTAAGTTTCGTGCGCTGCGACGCGACAGGCGCGGCGTCGGAGCCGTCGAATTCGCGATTGTCGCACCCTTGCTGATCATGACCTATCTCGGCGCCTTCGAGCTATCTGTCGGCTTTACGGTCGCGGGCAAGACCGCGCGCGCTGCAAGTGCGGTCGCTGACATCATCGCGCAGCAATCGGAAGTCAACAAAGCCTTCCTCGCCAACGTGCCGAACATCGCCAAGAGCATTCTGCAGCCCTATGGGAACGCGAACTACACGCTGAAGATCACCGGTATCGAAGTCTCGGGCACCAACGAAGGCACCGTCATTTGGTCGCGCGATCAAGCCGGCGCGGTTCCCTACACCGTCAATTCGAAGGTCGCCCTGCCCGGTCAATTCACGGCCAACAAATCCTTCGTCATTCGGACGGAGTTGACAGTGCCGCATGA
>NZ_JAEPRP010000010.1:4021-15147 GCF_016652895.1 Ensifer sp. SSB1 | reverse complement strand
CGCTCCGAGCCTTGAGGCCCCCGCGAAGACGATAAACCTCTCCAAGACGGCCTACTTCCATTCGCGCCTCGCCCAAGCGATAAAATGCACTGATTGCTGATCGGGCACCTATCCGGCGCAATTGCATTGCACCGTGCGCAGCGTTATCCCTTCGAGATTGCGCGTGACGCGCCGTCAGGCGTCGTCGCGCTCTTCCAGAAGCTTTCGGAGCGCATTGCTTTCGCGCTTCCGCTGTCAGGTGCATCATGGCGCGTGCGTTTCTCTTCGTTCTCGATTCTTTCGGCATAGGCGGCGCGCCGGATGCCGAAGCCTATGGTGATCTTGGCGCCAACACGCTTGGACATATCGCCGAGTATTGCGCCACAGGCGCTGCCGACCGGGCGGGCCTGCGTCAAGGCCCGCTCAGTCTGCCGAACATGTCCGCCCTTGGCCTTGTTCATGCGGCCAAGCTCGCCAACGGCACGATCCCACAGGGCATGCCGGTGCCCAATCGCGTCTATGGTGCCTTTGGCGCCGCAAGCGAGGTCTCGCGCGGCAAAGACACACCCTCCGGGCATTGGGAAATCGCCGGCACGCCGGTGATGTTCGACTGGGGTTACTTCTCTTCCGAAGGCGACACCTTTCCGCCCGAGCTTGTCGAGGCGATCTGCCGCGAGGGAAACATTCCGGGCATCCTTGGCAATTGCCACGCCTCCGGCACCGATATCATCGCCCGCCATGGCGAAGAGCACCTGCGGAGCGGCAAGCCGATCTGCTACACCTCTTCAGACTCGGTCTTCCAGATTGCGGCGCATGAACAGGCCTTCGGGCTCGATCGCCTGCTTGAGCTTTGCCAGACCGTCCGCCGTCTGGTCGACGACTACAATATCGGCCGGGTGATCGCCCGCCCCTTCGTTGGCACGAGCCCGCAGACCTTCATCCGCACCGGCAATCGCCGCGACTATTCCGTGCTACCACCCGAACCAACGGTCCTCGACCGGCTGACGGAGGCGGGGCGTATGGTCCATGCCATCGGCAAGATCGGTGATATCTTCGCCCATCAGGGTGTGACGAAGTTGACGAAAGCCGACGGCAACATGGCGCTCTTCGACGCAAGCCTCGCGGCCATCGACGAGGCCGAAGACGGCAGCCTGGTCTTCACCAACTTCGTCGATTTCGACATGCACTATGGCCACCGTCGCGACGTCGCCGGCTATGCGGCAGCACTCGAGGCCTTCGATGCGCGCCTGCCGGACCTCGACCGCCGCCTGCAACCGACCGATATCGTCATCCTGACCGCCGATCACGGCTGCGACCCGACCTGGCGAGGCACCGACCACACGCGTGAACGCGTGCCTGTGCTGATGTTCGGTCCGTCGCTGCGCAGCCGCTCGCTCGGCGTCGCCAACACCTTCGCGCATATCGGCGAAACCGTCGCCAAACATCTCGGCATAGCGCCGGGCCACCATGGGAGAAGCCTCATTTGACCGCACATCTGAAGAAGGCGGAACTGCATTGCCATATCGAGGGCGCGACGCCACCCGAACTGGCATTGGCCCAGGCCGAGAAATACGGCATCGACACCAGTGCGATCATCCGCGACAAGGCCTATGTCTGGGAAGACTTCACCAGTTTCGTGAAGTGCTACGACGCCATCGCCTCGCTGTTTCGCACCGAGGAAGACTATGCGCTGCTGGCGGAAGCCTATCTGACGGAGCTGGCCGAGGCCGGCACGATCTACAGCGAGATCATCGTTTCGCCCGACCACGGCAACACGATCGGCCTTGGTGCGAAGGCCTATCTTGAGGGTCTTGCCGCCGGCATGGAGGCCGCCAGGCAAAAGACCGGGATCGAGTCGCGCATGCTGATCACCGGCATCCGCCATCTCGGCCCGGAATCCGTGATCAAGACCGCAGAATTCGCGGCCAAGCGGGAGCACGCGCTGGTCACCGGCTTCAACCTTGCCGGCGAGGAACGCATGCACAAGGTAGCCGATTTTGCGCGCGCCTTCGACATCGTGCGTGACGCCGGCCTTGGCCTGACTATCCATGCAGGCGAGCTCTCCGGCGCCTTCAGCGTGCGCGACGCGCTCGACCATGTGCGGCCGTCGCGTATCAGCCACGGTGTGCGGGCGATCGAAGACATGGAGCTGGTGCGGCGTCTTGCCGACACGGGCGTCGTGCTGGAAGTCTGCCCCGGCTCAAACATATCGCTGCAGGTCTTCCCGGACTTCGCCTCGCATCCGCTGAGAGCCCTTCACGCAGCTGGTGTGCGCGTGACGCTCAACTCCGACGACCCGCCGTTCTTCCACACCTCGCTTGCGCAGGAGTATGACATCGCCTCTGCGGTCATGGGCTTCACCGACGCAGAGATCAACGGCATGACCCGCACGGCGATCGAGGCGGCCTTCGTCGACGAGCCGACACGCCAGCGGCTGCACGCGCGCATCTGAGGAGCGCCGTTCCGTCTTGGGTTGGTCGGTTGGGGATGACGCTCTCCCGCCGGTCAACACCCTTGCGGCAACGACGCATTCCATGGAAAAAGGACGGATACAAAAAATCCGGGAAGGTGAGCCATGAACGGCGTTACAGTGATCGATCATCCGCTTGTGCAGCACAAGCTGACCATCATGCGCAAGAAGGAGACCTCGACTGCAGGTTTCCGCCGGCTTCTCCGCGAGATTTCGACCTTGCTCTGCTACGAGGTGACGCGCGATCTCGAACTGACGATGGAACGCATCGAAACGCCGCTGCAGGAAATCGACTCGCCGATCCTCGAAGGCAAGAAGCTGGTCTTCGCGTCTATCCTGCGTGCCGGCAACGGTCTGCTCGAAGGCATGCTCGAACTGGTGCCTTCGGCTCGCGTCTCCCACATCGGCGTCTATCGCGATCATGAGACGCTGCAGGCGGTGGAGTATTTCTTCAAGGCGCCGGAAAGCCTGTCCGAACGCCTGATCATCGTCGTCGACCCGATGCTCGCCACCGGCAATTCTTCGATTGCGGCAATCGACAAGCTGAAGGAACGCGGTGCCAAGAACATCCGCTTCCTCTGCCTGCTTGCCGCCCCCGAGGGTATCCGCAACTTCCAGAGCGTACATCCGGACGTGCCGATCTTTACCGCTTCGATCGACAGCCATTTGAACGAGCTCGGCTATATCATGCCCGGTCTCGGCGATGCGGGTGACCGCATGTACGGCACCAAATGATTTCCTGATCCTTAACCAGGATTACAGATCTGCGAGAAGGCCGCCGGTTTCCGGCGGCTTTTTCATGTCGTCTTAGGCGTCATCCGGTCTACTGCCCCTAAGCGGTGTGCCATTCTTCTGGCGCATAGAAGGTTTCAGCAGCAATTCGAGTTTGCTGCATCCGATGCCGTTGAGGGGGAATGCCCATGCTCGTCCGTTTGCTCGCATTGGCTGGTGTGGCCGCGCTTGCAGCCATGGTGGTTCCGCACCTGGCAACGACCGCCCTAACGCAAGGTGGCGACAAGACGGCTGTCGAAGAACCTGCGGTTCCACCGACGACCACGGCCAAATATGCGACCGGGCGGAGCGTGGTGCTCGAGGCGGATGGGAGAGGACATTACTTCGGCACCTTCCGCATCAACGGCCGTTCCGAACGCGGCCTGGTCGATACCGGCGCAAGCGCCATTGCCATTAACATTTCGACCGCACGCCGGCTCGGGCTGACACCGAGCGCACTATCCTTCACCGCCCGCGTCAGCACCGCCAATGGCGTCGTCGAAGCAGCTCCGGCGATGCTGAGCCGGATCGAGATCGGCGGTATCGTGGTGCGCGATGTCCGGGCGATGGTGTTACCGGACAAAGCACTTTCCGGCACGCTCATCGGCATGACATTCCTCAGCCGACTGTCGTCCTTCCGCGTCGAGGACGGCGCCCTTCACCTCGTCAGGTGATCTTCGCCACAATCGGCGACCGTTTCTCGGGCACGGCATCATCGATCGTATAGAGCGCCTGCACGCGGCCTCTGGCTATCTCGGCGGCATCCTGATCGGCGGCGTGAACGAAACAGATCAGGTCATCCTTTTCGACGCGCGTACCAAGCGGCTTCAGCGCATCCAGTCCGACGCGATGGTCGATCCTGTCGTCCGGATGCGACCGTCCGCCGCCGAGCGCGATGACGGCCATGCCGAGCTCGCGCGTCTCGCAGGCCGCAAGATAACCGGATCGTTCCGCCTCGACCGGCAGGATGACTGGAGCACGACCGAGATAGCTCACCGAACGCTCGACGAAATCGGTCGGACCGCCAAGCGCGTGCACCATTTTCCCGAAACGTTCGATTGCGGCTCCGCTCGAAAGGGCCTGGCGCGCCAGCGCTTCGCCTTTTTCCGCGTCGTCGGCCGCACCTGCGGCTACCAGCATTTCGGCGGCAAAAGCCAGCACGACCGTTTCAAGCCGCGTGCCCGTCTTTTCGCCCCGGAGGAAAGCCAGGCACTTGTCGATTTCCAGCGCGTTGCCGGCGGCATCGGCCAGCGGTTCGTTCATATCGGTTAGCAGCGCCGAGGTGCGGACACCGGCGCCGTTGGCGACATCGACCAGCGAGCGCGCCAGCACCTCCGCTTCCCTGGCATCGCTCATGAAGGAGCCATTGCCGAGCTTGACGTCGAGCACCAGCGACTGCAGGCCGGCGGCGAGCTTCTTGGAAAGGATCGAAGCGGTGATCAGGGGTACCGAATCGACGGTCGCGGTCACATCGCGGATCGCATAGAGCCGCTTGTCTGCCGGAGCGAGGTTCGCCGTCTGGCCTATAATGGCGCAGCCGATTTCGGCGACCGTGCTGCGGAACACGGCAGCCGACGGTTGGATATCATAGCCGGGTATCGATTCGAGTTTATCGAGCGTGCCCCCCGTGTGCCCAAGCCCGCGTCCTGAAATCATCGGCACGGCAAGCCCGCAGGCAGCAACGATCGGCGCCAGCATCAGCGAGACATTGTCGCCGACGCCACCGGTCGAATGCTTGTCCGCGATCGGGCGAGCGATTGCGCTCCAGTCGAGTGTTTCGCCGGAGTCGCGCATCGCCAGGGTCAGCGCCACGGTCTCGTCGCGGCTCATGCCGGAGAACCAGATAGCCATGGCGAAGGCGGCGACCTGCCCTTCGGAGATTGAGCCATCCGAAAGGCCGCGGACAAAATCGGCGATCTCGCTCGGAGCGAGGCGTTCGCCGTTGCGCTTGCGCCTGATTGTTTCCTGCGGAAGCATCGTCACCCGTGCACCGCATCGGCTGCGATCATATCGGCAAGGATAGCCGCAAGCCGCTTGCCACCGACAGGAGCCATATCCTTCGTCTCGTGATGGCTGATCTCGCCCCTGGTCATGCCGGCGCCGAAATTGGTGATGACGGAGGCTGCGACGACGCGGAGACCGAAGAAGCGCGCGAGGATAACCTCCGGAACCGTGGACATGCCAACGGCGTCGGCGCCGAGGATGCGCGCCATGCGAATCTCGGCCGGCGTTTCGAAGCTCGGGCCTGAGAACCACATATAGACACCGTCGATGAGCGGTATGCCGAGACGCTCGGCACTTGCCTGCATTCTCGCAGCAAGCTCGGCATCGTAAGCATTTGTCATGCCGACGAAGCGGTCGTCGCTCTCGACGCCGATCAGCGGATTGAAGCCGGAGTAGTTGATGTGGTCGGAAATCCGCATCACCGATCCCGGCGGCAAGTCCTCTCGTAGCGATCCGGCGGAGTTGGTGAGCACCAGGCACTCGATGCCGAGCGCCTTCAGGGTTTCCAGCGGCAGGCGCATCGCATTGGCGTCGCCCTGCTCGTAGTAGTGCACACGGCCGGAGAGCATGACGACCGGCACGCCTGAGAGCGTTCCGGCCACGAGTTCTCCGGCATGGCCGGAGACGCTGCTGACCGGGAAGCCCGGTATGTCGGCATAGGAAAGCCGCAGCGTTTCATCCAGAGCGTCAACCAGCGATCCGAGGCCGGAACCGAGCACGATGCCGTAGCGCGGAGAAAGTCCTCCGAGCCGGGCCTTCAGCAATTCAGCAGCCGCGGTCATCCGAGAATCTCGGTCTCGAAGCTGTGCGGCAGCAGGTCCGACAGCGCCAGGGTCTTCTTCACCCCGGTCTCGTCGCAGAGGAAGATGCGCGTGCTGGCGCCAGAAAACTCCGCCAGCCGCTGACGGCAGCCGCCGCAGGGCGGGCAGAGTGCCAGCTTCTCGGCAATCACCGCCACTTCCAGGATCTTGCGTTGGCCGGCCATGACCATATGGCTGATGGCGGTGGTCTCAGCGCACCATCCCTCGGGGAACGACAGGTTCTCGATATTGGCACCGGTATAGATCTTGCCGTCCTCGGCGCGGATTGCCGCGCCGACCGGAAACTTCGAATAGGGCGCATGCGCCTTGGCCATTGCGTCGCGCGCGGCCTCGAACAGTTCCTTTTCCATGGTTCTAGCGCTCCTTGACATAGGGGACGCCGCCGGCCTTCGGCGGGATGGCCTTGCCGATGAAGCCGGCAAGCAGGATCACAGTAAGGATATAGGGCAGCGCCTGCATCAGCTGCACCGGCACTTGGCCGATCAGCGGCAGCGGATTGCCCTGCAGGCGGATGGCGAGCGCGTCAAGGAAGCCGAAGAGCAGGCAGGCGAGCATGATGTTGAACGGCCGCCACTTGGCGAAGATCAGCGCTGCAAGCGCGATGTAGCCCTTGCCGGCGGTCATGCCCTTGACGAAGCCGGCGGTCATGGCCAGCGACAGATAGGCGCCGGCAAAGCCGCAGAGAATGCCGCAGCAGATGACGGCGCGATAGCGCATCCAGATCACCGAGATGCCGGCGGTGTCGACTGCGCCCGGGTTTTCGCCGACCGCGCGCAGGCGCAGGCCGAAACGGGTGCGGTAGAGGATCCACCAACTGATCGGCACCATGGCAAAGGCGACATAGGTCAGGATGAAATGCCCGGAAAGCAGGTCCGAATAGATCGGGCCAAGGATCGGGATTTCCCGGATGCTGTCGGCATAGGGGAAGGTGATCGTCTGGAAGCGCGCGCCTTCGCCGAGCGCCGGCGTGCGGCCACCCTGGCGGAACCAGGCTTCACCGAGAATGACGGTCGAGCCGGCAACGATGAAGTTGATGGCGACGCCAGAGACGATCTGGTTGCCGCGTTGGGTGATCGAGGCATAGCCGTGCACCAGCGATAGTGCGATCGAGATCAGGATGGCGGCGAGCAGGCCCATCCAGACGGATTGGGTGACGGCAGCAACAGCGCCGGCGGCAAAGGCCGCGCCCAACATCTTGCCTTCGAGACCGATGTCGAAGATGCCGGCACGCTCGGTAAAGAGCCCTGCCAGCGCTGCAAAGATCAGCGGGACGGATACGCGGATGGTGGACTCGAGGAGCACCACGATGACGTGGAAGAAATCCATGGCTTCAAGCTCCCTTGGTCTGTGCCACGACGGCTGCACGGCGGCTCTGCATCGCAAACAGCCGGGCAATCGCCGGCCTGAACATGTTTTCGAGTGCACCGGCAAAGAGAATGACGAGGCCCTGGATGATGACGATCATGTCGCGCGAGATCGACGGCATTTCGAAGGAGATCTCGGCTCCGCCCTGGTAGAGCATGCCGAAGAGAATGGCCGCCGGGATGATGCCGGCCGGATGCGAGCGGCCCATCAGCGCCACAGCGATGCCGACGAAGCCTGCACCCTGCACGAAATCGAGCTGCATGCGTCCCTGTTCACCCATGATCGGGTTCAGCGCCATCATGCCGGCAAGCGCGCCTGAGATCATCATGGTGATGACGGTGATGCGGCTTTCGCTCATGCCGGCGTAACGCGCTGCCGAAGGGCTGTGGCCCATGGTGCGCATCTCATAGCCAAGCTTGGTGCGCCAGATCAGCAGCCAGACGCAGAAGGCGGCGACCAGCGCCAGCAGGAACGAGACGTTGAACGGCGCCGTGCCGATATCCAGTCCGAAGATCCCGAGCAGCCAATCGAGCTTGGGCAGTTGCCCCCCTTCGGCGAAGGTGCGCGTCTGCGGCGACATGGAGCCAAGCGGCTTCAGCACGCGCGTGAGCAGGTAGACCATCAGGCTCGAGGCGATGAAGTTGAACATGATCGTCGTGATGACGATGTGGCTGCCGCGCCTGGCCTGCAGCCAACCCGGCAGGAAGGCCCAGGCGGCACCGAAGAAGGCGGAGCCAAGGATCGCCAGCGGGAAGACGACGAACCAGGGCATCGTCTGGTCGAGCCAGAGGCAGGCAAGGGCCACGCCGATGCCGCCGACATAGGCCTGGCCTTCGCCACCAATGTTGAAGAGGCCGGCATGGAAGGCGACCGCCACCGCAAGACCGGTGAAGATGAAGGTGGTCGCGTAGTACAGCGTGAAGCCGAGATATTCACCGCGGCCGAAGGCACCGTTGATCAGGTGATAGGCTGCTTCCAGCGGGTTTTCACCGACGAGCAGCACGACGAGGCCGGCAACGAGGAAGGCAACCGCGAGGTTGACCAGCGGGATCAGGCCGTATTCGACCCAGCCCGGAAGCTTAGCATAGGGGGAGCTCATTCTGCGGCCTCCTTGCGGCCTTCAACGCCGGCCATCAAGAGGCCTAGTTCGCCCTCGGTGGCATCCGGATCGCGCTCGCCGACGACACGGCCGGCAAACATGACCAGAATACGGTCCGAAAGGGCGCGGATTTCATCGAGTTCGACGGAGACCAGGAGGACAGCCATGCCCTGGTCGCGCATCTCGATGATCCGCCTATGGATGAATTCGATGGCGCCGACGTCGACGCCGCGCGTCGGCTGACCGATGATCAGCACATCCGGCCCGCGCTCCATTTCGCGTGCCAGCACGATCTTCTGCTGGTTGCCGCCGGAGAAATTGGCGGTCTTAAGCCGCGGATTCGGCGGGCGGATATCGTATTCGGCAATGCGTTTTTCGGCATCCTTGCGGATGGCATCGATGTTCAGGAAGACGCCATTGAGGTAGCGCTTGTCGTGATGGTAGCCGAGGATCGCGTTTTCGCATTCCTCGAACTTCAGAACGAGGCCGACATGGTGGCGGTCTTCGGGCACATGGGCGAGGCCGCGATCACGCAGTTCGGCCGGATCGGCGCGGCCGGTCACATCGATCGGCTTGCCGTTCAACAGAACGGAGCCGGAGATGGCACGGCGGATGCCGGAAATCGCTTCAAGCAGTTCCGACTGACCGTTGCCGGCAACGCCGGCGATGCCGACAATTTCGCCAGCCCGGAGATTGAACGAGACATTGTCGACCATGGTGACGCCGCGGCCATCCTTGACCGTGAGCCCTTCGACCGCAAGCTTGACGTCGCCCGGCTTGGCTTCGCCCTTCTCGACGCGCAGCAACACGCGGCGGCCTACCATGAGCTCGGCGAGTTCCTCCACCGAAGTCTCGGCCGTCGTACGTGTCGCCACCATTTCGCCGCGGCGCATGACCGACACCTCGTCGGTAATTGCCATGATCTCGCGCAGCTTGTGGGTGATGAGGATGATGGTCTTTCCCTGGCTCTTCAGCTGTTCGAGAACGCGGAAAAGGTGATCGGCTTCCGCCGGCGTCAACACGCCGGTCGGCTCGTCGAGGATCAGGATATCGGCCCGGCGATAAAGCGCCTTCAGGATTTCGACGCGCTGCTGAAGGCCAACCGGCAACTCTTCGATGAGCGCATCCGGATCGACCTCGAGCGCATATTCGCGCTCCAGCCGCTTCAATTCGACGCGTGCCTTGGCGATGCCCTTGTTGAGGATCTGGCTGTCCTCGGCGCCCAACATGACGTTTTCGAGCACCGTGAAGTTCTCGACCAGCATGAAATGCTGGTGGACCATGCCGATGCCGGCTGCGATCGCCGCATTCGGATCGCGGATGGCAACGGCCTTGCCGTCGACGAGGATTTCACCGCTATCGGCCTGGTAGAAGCCGTAGAGGATCGACATCAGGGTCGATTTTCCCGCACCGTTTTCGCCAATGATGCCGTGGATCGTCCCCTTGCGGACTTTTAGATTAATGTTCTTGTTGGCGTGGACCGGACCGAAGCTCTTGTCGATCTCACGCAGTTCGATGGCAATATTGTCCATATTGGCCTTGCGATCCCCAAACTGGCCCGCTTCGGCATTCTTCCCAGAAACCGTGCCGGCGATTTTTTTACCATTTGGTCTAAGTTTATCATCGATTTTTCGGGGCGAAAGCCCTCAACCGTGATCTTCCTTATACTCTCATCAGATCGCTGGTGAGAGTCCAGCGCGAATATACACAGGCACTTGGACGCCAAAAGCCGGCGACAACGGGTGTCGCCGGCCCTGTTCTTGGGGGAGATCCGGTGGTTTCAGGCGGCCCGTACCGGCCGAAGCAGCCTGAGGGCATTCATGGTGACGAGCACGGTTGCGCCGGTGTCGGCCAGGATGGCAGGCCAAAGGCCGGTGACGCCAATGATCGTCGTCACCAGGAAGACGGCCTTCAGGCCCAGCGCGATCGTGATGTTCTGCACGATGTTGTGCATCGTCGAACGGGAAAGGCGGATCATCGCCGCCACGTCGCCGACCCGGCCATGCAGGACCGCCGCATCCGCCGTTTCCAGCGCTACATCCGTGCCGCCGCCCATGGCGATGCCGATATCGGCTGCCGCCAGTGCCGGCGCGTCGTTGATGCCGTCACCGATCTTGGCAACATTGAAGCCCTCGGCTTTCAACTCACGCACGATGCGCTGCTTGTCCTCGGGCAAGAGTTCGGCGCGGACTTCCATGCCGAACTGGCGACCGATCGCTTCCGCCGTGCGACGATTGTCGCCCGTCAGCATGACGACGCGGAGACCGGCATCCGTCAGCGCCTTCACGCCGGCAGCCGCATCCGGCCGCGGCTCGTCGCGCATGGCAATGGCGCCGGCAATCAAGCCTCCCGCCACGAGCACCGAAACCGTCTTGCCTTCATCGTTGAGAGCCGAGACGCGCGCCGTCTCGTCCGCCGTCATCGGCGCCCGCTCGCCTGCAGCCTTGGGCGAGCCGAAGAACAGCGCGATGCCGTCGACGCTCCCTTCAAGTCCCTTGCCGCCAACCGCGTTCACGGTCGCAATGTTGGGGACTGCGAGGCCATCGGCCGCGCTCCGCTCTAGAATAGCATGAGCAAGCGGATGGCTCGATCCCTGCTCCAGTGCTGCCGCCAGGCG
>NZ_JAEPRP010000010.1:0-4011 GCF_016652895.1 Ensifer sp. SSB1 | reverse complement strand
CCGAAGCCGACGATATCGGTCACCTTCGGCTTGCCTTCTGTGAGCGTGCCGGTCTTGTCGAAGGCAGCGGCGGTAACCTTGCCCACATTCTCCAGCACCGCCCCACCCTTCATCAGCAGCCCGCGCCTTGCGCCGGCCGAAAGGCTGGCAGCGATCGCTGCCGGCGTCGAGATGACCAGGGCACAGGGGCAGCCGATCAGCAAGATGGCGAGACCCTTGTAGATCCACTCATCCCAGGAGCCGCCCCAGAGAAGCGGCGGCAGCGCGGCGACCAGCGCCGCGACCACGACGACACCCGGCGTATAGTAGCGCGAGAAGCGGTCGATGAAGCGCTCGGTCGGCGCCTTGCTCTCCTGTGCCTCCTCCACCATGCGAACAATGCGGGCGATGGTGTTGTCGGCCGCGGCGGCCGTAACCCGCACGCGCAGCGCGCCAGAACCATTGACGGTGCCCGCGACAACGGTGTCATCAGCCTCCTTGCGCACCGGTGTGCTCTCGCCGGTCACCGGCGCTTCGTCGACGGCACTTTCGCCGGATAGCACCACGCCATCGGCCGGAATCCGGTCGCCGGGCCGCACCAGGATGACGGCGCCGACACTCAGCGTCTCGGCAGGAACCTCATCCAGCCGACCATCGCGCTCGACGAAGGCGGACTTCGGAACGAGCGCCGTCAGCGACTGGATGCTGGCACGCGCCTTTCCGGCGGCCACGCCCTCCAGCAATTCGCCGATCAGGAACAGGAGCACGACCATGGCCGCTTCTTCCGTCGCGCCGATGAAGACTGCGCCGACGGCGGCGATCGTCATCAGCATCTCGATCGAAAACGGCGTCCCCATGGTCGCGGCGGCAAAGGCGCGGCGCGCAATCGGCAACAGGCCGACGAGCATGGCAAGCGTGAAGATCCAGGGCTCGGTCGCCGGAACCGTCTTCCCAATGGCATAAGCGGCGACCAGCGCCAGGCCGCTGGCAATCGTCAGCTTACCCTTGCCCGACTTCCACCATGGACCGCTCGTCGGGCAGTGGTCATGACCGTGAAGGCCCATTGCAGCCGCGGCTGTCTCGCCCTTCTGGCTGGCGTTGCCCTCGTGACGATGGGCGTGATCATCGTGTCGATGTTCATGGTCATGGGCATGATCATCATGGTGATCGTGGCCGTGATCATGACTGTGGCCTCCGTGATCATGGTTATGGTCATGATCGTGCCCGGAGCAGACATGGGCCGTTTTCCGTTCCGACGCCTGGCCTGCCTGGATCGGATGCAAACGATAGCCGAGCTTTCCAACCCTGCTCACGATCGACGTCGCGAGATCGTTCTCGTCGGCAAACTTAACCGACATGGTGCCCGCCGACACCGAAACCGACACGTCCTCGACACCCGACAGCCTGCGCACCGCCGTGTCGATCTTGGTTGCGCAGGATGCGCAATCCATGCCTTCGACGCGATAACGGGCTTCCCGAATAGTGCTCGCCATAACCTGCTCCTTGCATATCTTGAAGCAACGCTACGACCTCTAGCAACTAGAGCTACAAGGCGAAATTGCAGCCTGGGTGCAGTTTTTTTAACGGTCAACGTGACAGGAAGCGGATCACCCAGTCCGCGATGCCCTTGTAGGGCGGTTTCACCAGGTCACTCGGCGCCGGCTCGAGTTTTCTCAGCACGGGCATAGCCTTGGAAAAGGTCAGGAACCCATCGCGTCCGTGATAGTGGCCCATGCCGCTGGCGCCGACTCCGCCAAACGGTAGGTCGTTGCAGCCGAACTGGTAGAGCGTGTCGTTGATGCAAACGCCGCCTGCGACAACACGCGAGAGAATAGCCTCGATTTCGTTTTTCTCCCGGCTGAAGCAGTAGAGCGCCAGCGGGCGGTCATGGCCGAGCATATAGCCGATCGCCTCCTCGATCGAGGTGTAGCCGATGACGGGGAGGATAGGTCCGAAGACCTCTTCGCCCACGACGGCACTTTCCCGATCCGGATCGATGATGAGCGTTGGCGGGAAAAGGCGTGGATGCCCGGCGACGTCCTCAGTTCCATCGAGCAGCGGGATCACTTTATGGCCACGTGCCTCGGCGTCGGCAATCAGGCGCGTGAGGCGCTCGTACTGCCCCGCATTGATGATCGATGTGTAGTCTTCGAGGCGTCGCTTCGCCGGATAACGCGCTGCCAATTCTTGCCTCATCAAGCCCACGAAAGCTTCGCGCTTGCTCTCATGGATGAGGACATAATCGGGCGCGATGCAGGTCTGGCCGGCATTGAAGAATTTGCCGGTGGCAACACGCCTGGCTGCCTTGGCGAGATCGGCGGTTCCGGTCACGATCGCCGGAGATTTGCCGCCGAGTTCAAGCGTTACCGGCGTCAGATTCTGGGCGGCCGCCGCCATCACCTTGCGCCCGACGGCGGTGGAACCGGTGAAAAACAGATGGTCGAAAGGGAGAGCCGAGAAGCTGGCGGACAGTTCGGGGCCGCCGAGCGCGACCGCCACGCGCGCCTCCGGAAAGACCTCGCCAAGCAGTGACCGCAGGAACTCGGCGGTCTGCGGCGTATGCTCGGATGGCTTGAGGAAGACATGATTGCCGGCGGCAATCGCCGCGACCAACGGGGCGAGCGCCAGGTTGACCGGATAGTTCCACGGCGAAATGATCCCGACGACGCCGAGCGGCACGAAACGCACTTCTGCCCTGGCCGGCCAGAGCTTCCATCCGGCCGTCCGACGCTCTGGACGGACCCAGCGCTTGAGTTTCGCCAATGTATGGTCGATCTCGGAAAGCACGACGCCGCCTTCACCAAGCAGCGTTTCGTGCCGGGCGCGATGAGCGAAATCCGCATCGATCGCCTGACACATCTCATCCATGCGCGCGCGCAAACGCTCTCTGAGCCGGCTCAGGTCCGCGCGACGCTGCAGTACGGACGGGCGGGTTTCGAGCCAGGCGGTCCGCAACCTGTCGAAGCTGGCGCCGAGATGCGGCGAGGTATCAATTGTGGTTGTCATCGGCTTTCAGTCGAGCGAGCAAAGAACCATTGCGCGGCATAATAGGTGCCGAGCACCCAGAACGCATTGAGCGGAATATCAAAGCGGAAGCGGCCGTAGGCGAGCACGGTATCGCTGACCAGGAACAACAGACCGCCAATCGCAGCATAGCGGGCTGTCAGTTCCCGTGGCGTTCCCGAGAGCTGGCGGGCACGGGAGATCGCCTGGGCAGCCATCGCGCCGAGCGCCAGGGCGTAGATGATGACCGGGATGCGCATCTCAGACGGTAGCGACGTCCACAGACCAGCGACGACCGAGAGCGCAATCAAGGCAAAGACGGTAAACACAACAGGATGGGCGGCAAGTCTGGCATCACGGGTGAGCGCGAAAATGTAGGCGCAGTGGGTGAGCAGGAAGCAGACGAGGCCGGCCAGAAAATAGTCCCCCGGCAGCATGAGAAAGAGGTCGCCGGCTGCGGCAAAAACGAGACCGACCGCAACCGCCGTACCGTAAGCGCGCGACGAAGGAGTAAGGTTCCTGAGCACAAAGAAGAGCAGCAACAGAGTTGCTGAGGGCTTGGTCATATAGTGCAGCCAGCGCCAGAAAGAGCCATCGCCAGCCGCAAGCAGGCTGCCGAGGATCGCCAGAGCAGCGCAGGCGAGAAAGAAAGCCTGGATAGGACGGTTCCGCTCTGCGTCCAAAGTCCCCCCGTAACTCATGCCGACGATCTCCCCGTTTATCCGAGCCGTAGCCGGGCTCAGTCTTTGATTATGGCGATAGTTTCCATTTTTGCGGGATTGTCCAGTTACGTCCGCGCGGCGCGGCAAGCGGCTTGTCGGCGGCATCGGCTACGTTCTGTCGGGCAATCGGTAGCCTCACGACGAAGCGGTTGGCCAAATGCGATCATGCGGGTCCATGGGACTGCTTCGCGATGAAAGCAGAGGAGGTTAGCCGCGCCGGTTGCGATCGCTGGGGACCAGCGGTGGGAGGCTGCCTGGCGATTTTGGCCGTTTGTGGTGCGCTCCGTGCGAAGTCTGGAACGTCAAA